>JADFYS010000119.1 GCA_015232955.1 Gammaproteobacteria bacterium | reverse complement strand
TGCGGATTTTAGGTTAATGGTCAAAGCGAAACAGCCTCCAGGCATTGGCGGTAGTGATCTCTGCCACCTCCGCCAGCGAACAGTGCTGCAGACGGGCTATCTCCGCGGCGATGCGCGGAATTACCTCTGGGGTGCTGATCCCCATGGTGGAGGGTAGCGGCTGGTACGGGGCGTCACTCTCAAGAAGAAAGGCGCTTAGGGGGAGTGTAGTCACCACCTGCTGCAGACGACGGTAGTTGGGATGGAGGATCCCCCCCCCAATACCGAGTAAAAAACCGTGCTCTTGCCAGCGTTTCGCCTCTTCAGCCGAACCACTAAAGGCGTGAACCACCCCCCGAACCCCGGGGTAACTACGCACCAGTTGGAGCAGAGGTTGGTGCGCCTTTCGGCAGTGGAGAATAAGAGGGAGATCGACCTTTTGCGCCAGGGCAAGTTGTGGGTGAAGTCGCTGCAGTTGAAGTTCACGATCGACCATCCCCTTGACGAAATCCAGCCCCACCTCACCCACCGCCTG
This sequence comes from Gammaproteobacteria bacterium, assembly GCA_015232955.1. Classification (GTDB taxonomy): domain Bacteria; phylum Pseudomonadota; class Gammaproteobacteria; order Thiohalomonadales; family Thiohalomonadaceae; genus JADFYS01. Next base: position 5,808 of record JADFYS010000119.1, on the reverse strand, counting down.
CACCGACATCGCTGTCAGCATCTGCTCCAGACGGGCGAGAGGCTCTGCCATCGGCTCTGCCGCACACCACGGATGGATCCCCAGTGCCGGGTAGAGCGCCACATCACTCTGCGCCACCGCCAAGAGGCGATCCCAACCCCCGGCAGAGATCGCCGGAATCACCAGCTTTGCCACCCCTCTCTGGCGCATCAGAGTGAGTAGCGAGCTGCGATGAGGATCAAACTGCTCAAGGTCGAGGTGACAGTGGCTATCTACAAACTCCATCTGAAATTTCCGAATTCAATTCCAACAACTGTTCCTTCTGCCCTTTTCAGAGTGAAATGTACCACAATCGGCGGTGACTTATTGAGTTCACGGCTCTTCACCCCTATCTTGACTCCTCCAATCCCTAAGGAGAGCTGTTGCCACCACTATGACCAATGCCACCGCTGCACCATCTTCGACTGCGTCCACTTTCCGCCTCACCGCTACCCACCCCATCCCCTCTCTCAACCTCGAACTGCAGCAGTTTGTCCATGAGGAGACCGGTGCCCGCCATATCCATCTGGCGAGCAGTGATGATCAAAACTGCTTTATGGTCGCCTTTCAGACCCTGCCCGAAGACTCCACCGGGGTGGCCCATATCCTCGAACACACCACCCTCTGTGGAAGTGAGCGGTTTCCGGTACGCGATCCATTTTTTATGATGACCCGGCGTTCACTCAACACCTTTATGAACGCCTTCACCTCCAGTGACTGGACCGCCTACCCTTTTGCCAGCCGCAATCGTAAGGATTTTGACAACCTGCTTCAGGTCTATCTCGATGCCACCTTTTTTCCGCTACTCAATCCGCTCGACTTTGCACAGGAGGGGCATCGTCTCGAGTTTGTTGACAACGATCCCGACTCCAACCTCCTCCAGTTTAAAGGGATCGTCTTTAACGAGATGAAGGGGGCGATGAGCTCTCCGGTCAACGCCCTGTGGCAGAGTCTGAGCCGGGCTATCTATCCCACCACCACCTATCACCACAACAGCGGTGGCGACCCGGTAGAGATCCCCGATCTCAGTTACGAAGATCTCCTCGCCTTTCACCGTCGCCACTACCACCCCTCCAACGCCATCTTTATGACCTACGGCGATATTGCGCCAGCAGAGCTGCAGCAGCAGTTTCAAGAGCAGGTGCTCTGCCGTTTTCAGCGCCAGGATCTCAATATTGGTGTCGGCAATGAGGTTCGTTTCACCACACCGCAACAGGTGACCGACTACTACGCCCTGGATGGAGAGGAGAAGAGCAGCCACAAGACCCACATCGTCCTCGCCTGGCTTCTGGGTGAGAGCTGTGATGCCGAAGCGGCGATGGAGGCCAACCTCCTGAGCGGGGTTCTGCTGGATAACGGTGCCTCCCCCCTGCGCGAGGCGCTGGAGCGGAGTAGTCTGGGGCAGGCCCCCTCGCCCCTCTGCGGTCTGCAAGACTCCTCGAAAGAGATGCTCTTTGCCTGCGGTCTTGAAGGGTCCGATACCGAGCATGCAGAGGCGGTAGAGCAGCTGATCATCGACACCCTGCGTAAAATTGCCACTGAGGGGGTTCCGACCACAATGGTTGAAGCGGTACTCCACCAGTTAGAGCTGGCGCAACGGGAGGTGAGTGGTGACTCCTACCCCTACGGTCTGCAATTGATGGTTCACACCCTTGGCGCAACCCTTCACGGTGCCGATCCCCTCACCCTGCTCGACATCGATCCGGTGATCGACCATCTGCGCCAGAAGATAGCAGATCCCGCCTATATTCCGCGCCTGGTAGAGCAACTACTTCTCGATAACACCCACCGCCTGCGCCTGGTGATGGCGCCCGATAGCGAACTGACTACCCGGCGCCAGCAGGCGGAACAGGAGCGGCTGGCAGCCGCTGCAGCAGGGCTTACCCCCACAGCCAGAGCAGAGATCATCGCTGCATCCACAGCACTCAACCAGCGCCAGGCGATTAGCGAAGACCCGGAACTCCTTCCCCGGGTCGGAATTGAAGATGTCCCGCTCGAGCTGGCCATCCCCGAAGGAGAGCAGATAGTGCAAGGTGATCTCTCCGTCACCTGCTTTGACCGTGCCACCAACGGCCTCATCTACGAGAAGGTGGTGATCGCTCTTCCACAGTTTACTCCAGAGCAGCAGCAGCTCCTCCCCCTCTTTAGCGATATCGTCACTGAAGTGGGGTGCGGTGGTCGTAACTACCTCGAGACGCAGGCGCTACAATCTGAGGTGAGTGGTGGTATCTCTGCCTCTATCTCTCTTCGCGCAGCGGTCGATGATCTCCAGAGCTACAGCGGCTTCTTCAGTTATGGCGGTAAGGCGCTCGCGCGCAACCGTTCCCCACTCACCCAACTGATCCATGAGACCTTCAGCTCTGCCCGCTTTGATGAGCGCGATCGCATTCGGGAGCTGGTGGCTCAGGAGCGGATGGGGCAGGAGCAGCGGATCACCGGCAGCGGCCATCTCCTCGCCATGGCGGCAGCGGCCAGCGGTTTTACCCCCACCGCCGCCAATAACCACCGTTGGAACGGTCTCTCCGCAATTCAGTGGTTCAAAGATCTCGATGACCGTCTCACCCACCCGGAAGAGCTTGAACAGCTACAACAGCAACTGAGCGCCATCGCTGAGCAACTGCAACAGGCGCCGTTACAGCTTCTCCTCATCTCTCAGGCGGAGGAGCGAGCCTCCCTGCTCGAGAGCACCACTGCAATCTGGCAGCAGCCCTCTTCAGTGAACGCTGCCTCCCCCTTTACCCTCCCCCCGGCTTCGGGCCGGGTTCATCACGCCTGGACCACCTCAACCCAGGTCAACTTCTGCGCCCGCGCCTACCCCACCGTCCCCTCTGCCGATGATGATGCACCACCGCTCATCGTCCTCGGAGGTTTTCTGCGCAACAACTTCCTCCATCGCACCATTCGCGAACAGGGGGGGGCTTATGGCGGAGGCGCCGGTTATGATGGTGAGAGTGGGGCCTTCCGTTTCTACTCCTATCGCGATCCCCGTCTTGATGAGACCCTTCTCGACTTTGACAACGCCATCCACTGGCTGCTAGAGAACCAACACCCCCAGCGGCTACTCGAAGAGGCGATCCTCGGGGTGATCGCCAGCATCGATAAGCCCGGCTCCCCTGCGGGAGAGGCGGCAAGCACCTTCTTTGCGACACTCCACGGCAGAACCCCGGAGCAGCGACGCCTCTTCCGTCAGAAGGTCCTGGGGGTGACGATGGAGGATCTACTGCGGGTTACCGAGCGTTACCTGCAGCCGCAACATGCGAACACCGCTGTCGTCACCTCCCCCTCCCTGCTTGCAGAGAGTCGGCTTGAGCTGGAGCCTATCGCCATCTAACCATCGTCCATAGACCATGACCCACGCCATCACTATCCAAAACCTCCACAAGACCTACCGCAACCGGTTTCAGGCACTTAAGGGGATCGACCTCAGCGTCGAGAAGGGGGATTTCTTTGCCCTTCTCGGCCCCAACGGCGCCGGAAAATCGACCACCATCGGCATCGTCACCTCTCTCGTCAATAAGAGTTCGGGAAAGGTGGAGGTCTTTGGTCACGATCTTGATCACGACATCAATAGTGCCAAACGCGCTATCGGTCTGGTCCCACAGGAGTTCAATTTCAACCAGTTCGAGCCGGTTGAGGAGATCATCCTCAATCAGGCCGGCTATTATGGTGTCCGCCAGAAAGAGGCGCGGCAGCGGTGCGACTGGTCACTGCGTGCCCTCGGCTTGTGGGAGAAACGGAGAGAGATGGCGCGAACTCTATCCGGAGGGATGAAGCGGCGACTGATGATCGCCCGCTCTCTCGTCCACAGCCCTGAGCTTCTCATCCTCGACGAACCGACAGCGGGGGTCGATATCGAGCTGCGACGCTCGATGTGGGATTTCCTGAAGGAGGTGAACGCCATGGGGACCACCATCATCCTCACCACCCACTATCTGGAAGAGGCGGAGATGCTCTGTCGCAATATCGCGATCATTGATAAAGGGATTATTGTGGAGAACAGCTCGATGAAACAGCTCCTCGCCACCATCGACAGTGAGACCTTTATCCTCGATCTCCGCCACCCCCTCTCTACGCCACCCACACTGGCATCCGGTTTTGTAACCCGTCTTAGTGATCCCACCACCCTCGAGGTGGATGTTAACCGCAGGCAGGGGATTAACGCCCTCTTTAGCAGTTTGAGTGAAGCGGGAATTGAGGTGCAGTCGATGCGTAACCGGGCCAACCGGCTTGAGGAGCTCTTTTTGAAACGGGTTGAGGCGGGGGGGGGCGAAGCTGTGATCCATTTTCGCCGCTATCTCACCGCCCTCTTCACCATCGTCACCAAAGAGATCCGTCGCTTTCGGCGGATCTGGGTTCAGACCATCCTGCCACCGATGATCACCACCGCCCTCTACTTTGTCATCTTCGGCAAGATGATCGGCAGCCAGCTCGCCCCCATCAACGGCATTAGCTATATGGACTACATCGTCCCCGGGCTGATTATGATGAGTATCATCACCAACGCCTATGCCAATGTCGTCTCCAGCTTTTTCGGTGCCAAGTTCGGACGCCACATCGAGGAGCTGCTGGTCGCCCCCATTCCCCCATCCCTTATCCTCATCGGCTTTGTTGCCGGGGGTGTCGCTCGTGGGTTGGTGGTAGGGGTGATGGTCACTATCGTCGCCAGTCTCTTTACCACCCTGCAGATCCACCACCTGCTGGTCACCCTCTCCATCGTCCTTCTCACCGCTATCCTCTTCGCCCTCGCCGGCTTTATTAATGCGGTCTATGCCAAAAGCTTTGATGATATTAGCATTATCCCCACCTTTGTCCTCACCCCCCTGATCTACCTTGGCGGGATCTTCTATTCGGTGGAGATGCTACCGGGGATCTGGCACACCCTCTCCCTCGGTAACCCCATTCTCTACATGATTAACAGCTTCCGCTTCGGGATGTTTGGCGTTAGCGATACCGACATCACCACCGCCTATAGCGTGGTCATCGCCTTTATTGTGGTGCTCTATCTCTTTAGCCTCTCCCTGCTCAAACGGGGGGTAGGAACCAGGAGCTGAAGCTATCGTCGGCAATAAAGTAACCCCCTATTTGGGGGGGCACACTCGCCACTCGCCCCCTACTCCTCTGGGATCGGATCATCATTGATAATGGTGATCTCGAGCAGTTCGTTTGCATCAAGTTGCACCCCATCTGTCTCCTGATTAAGGGCGTAGATGACAAGATAGAACCGCTCATCCGCCTCATAATCGAGATCACCGTTAATTTTGATGGTAAGGGTCGCCTTCTTAGAACCGGCAGGAAAGACCAGAGGTTCATCTGTGCTGGTGACAGAGACATAGTCATCACTGTCGGCAACATCGGTCAACTCATCCTTACCTAAACTCCCCTGAGCCTTGGCCAGAGTGGTGTATTTAATGAAAATATCTTCGGTAGAGGCCTTACTGATCTCAAACTCCAGATTAAGATTGGTGGTGCCGCTATTCCCCTCTTCTGTCTCGAGATCCGCAACTTTGGGCATGGTAAGAGTACGAAATAGAGTATCATCGTTTATGATATTGCCTATAACCATACTACCGTTGTAGATCAGCTTTGCGCCAACGGGTTCGAACAGGGTCAGAGTCATCTCCTCATCCGGCTCGACATCGGTATCACCATTGACCAGGACGGTGATCACCCCGGTCGTCTCTCCCGCCGGGATCTCGAGCATGCCGCTGCTCTCGCTATAATCACTTCCCGCCTCGGCGGCCGAGCCGTCACTGGTGGAGCCGTCACTGGTAGCATAGCTTACGGTGATCG
>JADFYS010000118.1 GCA_015232955.1 Gammaproteobacteria bacterium | reverse complement strand
CCTTCGCATCTTATTGATTTTATTATTTAATATGGCGGAGAGAGAGGGATTCGAACCCTCGGTACGTTGCCGTACACACACTTTCCAGGCGTGCTCCTTCAACCGCTCGGACATCTCTCCGTTCAAACTTCACTGCTGTAGATGCTGTTCCAGCATTGAGGCGGGGATGATATACGCTCTTGCTGCCTCAGGCAAATACTGATTGATCTTTCGCTGCGGTAACGCATAGGATCACTTCTCTTTCCTGAATGAAGAGAGGGGTGTGATGAAGGCTGAAGTCAATTGGAACGGGGGGATGTCTTTCACCGGCAGCGGCGCCTGTGCTACGCACTCTGTAGTGATGGATGCACCTCCTGCGGTTGGGGGGAGCGATAATGGCATTCGTCCCAAAGAGTTACTGCTGCACTCACTCGCTGGTTGTACGGCTATGGATGTGATCTCGATCCTGCACAAAATGAAACTTGAACCGAACCGTTTTCGGGTGGAAGCGACTGCCACTGAGAGTGAGGAGCACCCCAAGGTGTTTACCTCTTTTCATCTACGCTACCTGATTTCTGGTGGGATCCCGGAAGAAAAACTGAATCGAGCCATCGAGCTGTCGCAGACCCGCTACTGTGGTGTCTCTGCGATGTTCCGTAACTTCGCCCCTGTAACCCATGAGGTCTGCTATGAATAGAGCGATGATGCAAACCCTGGCACTTCTCCTTCTTATCTGGAGCTACCCTCTTGCTGCAGAACCGTCCTCCGTCACCCTTTACGCCTCATCAGAGGATTTTGAATCAACCAAAGAGAACCTCACTATGGCCATCATGGGAGAGGGGCTTTCGGTCACCAACACCCTGCACATTAGTGAGATGCTGAATCGTACCGGCGCTGATCTCGGCTTTCCTAGAGAGGTCTATCTAAAAGCAGAGTCGCTGGAGTTCTGTAGCGCCCAGATCTCACACCTAATGACCCAACTTGATCCGCTCAATCTTGCTATCTGCCCCTTCACCCTCTCTATTTTCATTAAAACTGAACAACCCGAGCAGGTCTTTGTCGCCCATCGCATGCATCAGCTTGCCGGTGCAGAAGGTGATGAGAAGAGGCGTGTTACCTCTGCCGTGAATAATCTTCTCTCTGATATTGTGAAAGAAGCGCTGAATTGATGGCAGAACTACTGAGTACCGTCCATTTTTCCCCTCAAACTCCTAGCCGAATATTGAACCTTACTCCATGACCAACGATATCCACTCCCAGCGCATACTGATTCTCGATTTTGGCTCGCAGTATACCCAGCTGATCGCAAGACGGGTGCGTGAGGCCGGCGTCTATTGTGAGCTTCATCCATTTGATCTCTCCGAAGAGGAGATCTCTAATTTTCAGGCGAACGGGATCATCCTCTCTGGTGGCCCTGAAAGTACCACTGGAGTCGAGTCTCCTACACCTCATCCATCAGTCTACACGCAAGGGGTTCCGGTACTTGGGATCTGTTACGGGATGCAGACGATGGCGGTGACCCTGGGAGGTAAAGTCGAAATTGCAGACCATCACGAATACGGTTATGCGCAGGTCAGGGCGCGTGGCCACTCCTCTCTGCTGAGTGATATTGAAGATCATATCAGCGCCGAGGGGTGGGGGATGTTGGATGTCTGGATGAGCCATGGAGATCGTGTTCTTGAGATTCCCCCCGGCTTTACAGTGATGGCCTCTACCACCTCTGCCCCCATCGCCGGGATGTGTGACGAAAGGCGTCAGTTTTATGGCGTTCAGTTTCATCCGGAAGTGACTCATACCCATCAGGGTCAACGCATCATTGAACGCTTTACACAACAAATTTGCGGTTGTGCTCCCCTCTGGCTTCCCGGAAATATCATTGATGATTCTATCGCTAGCATCCGCAGTCAGGTTGGCAGTGATGAGGTGATACTCGGCCTTTCGGGAGGTGTGGATTCATCGGTGGTAGCGGCGCTGCTCCATCGTGCGATTGGTCAACAGCTCACCTGTGTTTTTGTCGATAATGGTCTGCTTCGTTATGGTGAGGGGGATCAGGTGATGGCTACCTTTGCCCAGCATATGGGGGTTAAGGTGATTCGGGTGGATGCTGAGGATCGCTTTCTTCTCGCCCTGAAGGGAGTCTCTGATCCGGAAGCAAAACGCAAAGTTATAGGAAATCTGTTTATTGAGATATTTGAAGAGGAGGCCAATAAGTGTGGTAATGCTCGATGGTTGGCTCAGGGCACAATCTATCCCGATGTCATTGAGTCCGCTGGAGCCAAAGGGAGCAGTGCCCACCTCATAAAATCTCACCACAATGTGGGTGGGCTTCCAGAGAAGATGAACCTCAAGCTGTGTGAACCTCTACGCGAGCTGTTTAAAGATGAAGTGCGAAAGCTGGGGGTGGAGTTGGGTCTCCCCTACGATATGGTCTATCGCCACCCTTTCCCTGGCCCTGGCCTCGGTGTTCGCATTTTGGGGGAGGTCAAAAAGGAGTATGCCGACCTGCTGCGACTTGCGGATCACATCTTTATCGAAGAGCTGCACAAACATCAGCTCTACCACAAGACCTCTCAGGCTTTTACCGTTTTTCTGCCGATTAAATCCGTGGGCGTTACTGGTGACGGACGACGCTATCAGTATGTGGTCTCACTCCGCGCTGTAGAGACCATCGACTTTATGACCGCTCGCTGGGCACATCTCCCCTACGATTTCCTCGATCTGGTCTGCCGACGCATTGTCAACGAAACCCACGGTATCTCAAGGGTTGTCTATGACATCACGGGCAAACCGCCCGGTACGATTGAGTGGGAGTGAACGGGTTCGTAACAAATTGAATTATAAGACTAAAAAATATATAACCGATAATGCAACCTGCATCAATGGTATTTTTCATGGTATTTTCTAGGCGCCGTTCAGATGCCAGTCTTTGATCCAGGATGGCGTTATTGCAGGCTATAATCACGCCAAATGCTCATGAAATATTGCGTGAATAAGTGCTAGAATCACGCCATGAGATGGATATGGCAACAATCCGATTGGCCCGGTTTCCGCTACGACAAGCATGCGCTCGAACACCGGGAGCTTGAGTTTCGCCTCAACTCAGAGCGCCTGGCCGGCAGCTTTGATGCGTTACCGGTGGCGTCCCAAGAGGATGCCACGATTGACTTGATGCTTTCCGAGGCCATCAAGACCAGCGCCATTGAGGGCGAGGACCTGGACAGAGAGTCGGTCAGGTCGTCTCTGCTCTCGTTGATTACATCGGATACGCTACCGGTCAAATCAGACCAGAAAGCTGCTGGGGCAGCTTTGCTGCTGGTGGATGTACGCAAGAACTGGAAAACATCCCTGACGCATGACCTGCTGGGTAAGTGGCAGTCCATGGCCATCCCGGAACAGCGCTACACGCCTATTCTGCGAGGCGCATACCGCAACGATCCTTCACCGATGCAAATAGTGAGCGGGCCTTATGGACACGAAAAGGTTCACTATGAGGCGCCATCAGCGACTCAGGTGTCTGATGAAATGGTGAAGCTTATCGAATGGTATAACCAAAGCAGTCCCTTGAGCGGGGACAAGACTATACCCGGTATTGCCCGAGCAGGTATTGCTCATCTCTGGTTCGAAGTGATTCACCCCTTCGATGATGGTAACGGGCGAGTTGGCAGGGCGATCGCTGACCATGCACTTTCGCAGTCTCTCGGCTATCCAACCACGGCTTGTCTTGCCACGGCAATAGAGGGGGACAAAAAATCCTATTACCTGCAGCTGGAGAAAGCGAGTCGTGGAGGCGTTGACCTTAATACATGGCTTGATTACTTTGCCGACAGGGTCATCAAGGCCCAGGAAATTGCCGGGGAAGAGATGGGTTTTGTTCTGGCCAAGACACGGTTCTACGAAGCGTATGGCGATCAGCTGAATGAAAGGCAGGCCAGGATGGTATCTCGGGTGTTCGCTGAAGGACGAAAAGGCTTTGAAGGCGGAATAACGACCAGGAAATATGAAGCGTTCACAAAGTGCCCCAATCGAACAGCCAGTCGTGATCTTTCTGACCTAGTTGCCAAAGGTATAATCATTCCGTTACCAGGTGGAGGTAGAACAACGCGCTATGAGTTGACGATTGTTGAACCGACTCAGCCTGGTCCGACGAAGAAATAAGTTACCGTGTGGGTCGGTGTTTTTTTTCACGATTTGCAGGATTTTCTGAGCATGGTATTCTTTAGGGTATTATCATTTAAGGAGAAAATAAGCCATTGAATATGAAAGGTAAAACTGACTTATTTACAATCAAATGGGAGTAGACCCTTCACCTCTCATTGGTCTGCCGCCTCCACTGACGCAACAGGAGCAGGATCAAGAGCGGATGCGACTCGCCCTGGAGTTGGCGCACCGAGCCGCGCTAAATGGGGAGGTGCCGGTAGGCGCACTTCTCTATCACAACGACAAGATCATCGCTGAGGGGTGGAACCGACCCATTTCTCAGAGCGATCCCACCTGTCACGCCGAGATTGTCGCGATTCGTGCTGCCTGCAGATATCGGGATAATTACCGTATCCCCGATACTACTCTCTATGTCACACTGGAGCCTTGCGCGATGTGTGCCGGAGCGATTATTCAGGCCCGTATCTCTCGGGTCGTTTTTGGTGCTTTTGATTACCGCAGCGGCTGTGGTGGTTCTGTATACCAACTGCTGTGCTCACCTCACCTCAACCATCGTGTTGAGCTCAGGGCCGGTGTTCTTGGACGGGAGTGTGGTGAGTTACTGCAAAGCTTTTTTAGAAGCAGAAGGTAACCGCGACCGTTGTTACAACCACCTCTGTGATGTCGCCAATCGTTCACCGCTACCCAGATATCTCCAAGATTCCGGCTGCGGCATGGAATCAGTTGGTGGTTGACAACAACCCCTTCCTTCGCCACGAGTTCCTGAGTGCGCTGGAACGGCACAACTGCGTCGGAAATCAGTTCGGATGGCAACCTTGCCACCTTGCGCTATACGAAGGTGGCGCTGAAAAAGAGAGCAAGGGGCGGTTACTCGCGGCGATGCCTCTCTACATTAAGGCTAACTCCTATGGTGAGTTTGTCTTTGATCACGCCTGGGCAGACGCATACGCGCGCTATGGAAAGCCCTACTTCCCCAAATTGGTCACAGCTGTCCCCTATACCCCTTCAACAGGACAGAGATTCGTATGCCCTGTTGACAAAGTGGGTGAGTTTGCACCACTCCTGCTGCAGGCTGCACAGCAGCAGGCACTATCTATCGAGGCGAGTGGTTTACATATCCTCTTTCCCGACCCGCATAACCGTCAATGGCTCCAACAACAACCTCTGATCGAACGCAATGACTGCCAGTTCCACTGGTTTAACCACGACTATCACTCTTTTGAACAGTTTCTTGAACATCTCTCCTCGCGCAAGCGGAAAAAGATTCGGCGTGAACGGGAGAGGGTCGCCGCCGCAGGGGTCACGCTGCGGCGGATTAGCGGCGATGAAGCGACCGCAGAGGAGTGGGCAGCGTTTTACCGGTTTTATTGCCTCACCTTTGAGAAGAAGTGGGGTATCGCAACCCTATCCCTCGGCTTCTTCCTTGAAATTGGTGAAAAGATGGGGGATCAGATCCTGCTGGTTTTGGCGGAACGGAGCGGAGAGACTATCGCCGGCGCCCTGATGTTTATTAGCGACAGTACCCTCTTTGGCCGCCACTGGGGGACAAATTCAGAGGTCCATTCGCTCCATTTTGAGGCGTGTTACTATCAGGGGATCGAGTTTGCCATCGAGCGTGGCCTTAGCTGTTTTGAACCGGGTGCCCAGGGTGAACACAAAGTCTCCCGCGGCTTTATCCCCACCCGAACATACTCCTACCACTGGTTGAGCCAGCCCTGGTTTAAGGAGGCAATCGCCCACTATTGCGTCCAGGAGCGCGAAGCGATCGACGACTACATTACCGAACTCAACCAGCAGCTCCCGTACCGCCGCACTCCATCGTCCTGAAACGGGGCGATCAGATCTTTGCCAACAACTTCCGTTCCACCGCTGCCAGCACCGCATCCACTTCGATCTCTTCGAGACAGCGAGGATGAGGGTAGCGGGAACAGCGCCGCTGATAACAGGGACTACAAGAGAGGCTGGAGCTAAAGATCTCTGCCTGTTGCGTAAGCGGGGGCGTATAGGCAGGTGATGATGAGCCGTATAGCGCGATGACGCTCACCCCTACCGCAGCCGCAACATGCATCAACCCCGAATCATTGCTGACCGCGACATCCACCAGTGCCAGGAGATCTATCACCTCCTCCAGCGTGGTCTCTCCGCAGAGGTTGCGACACCCCTCTCCCCCAAGAGCAGCGATCTCGGAGGCAATCGCT
>JADFYS010000117.1 GCA_015232955.1 Gammaproteobacteria bacterium | reverse complement strand
GCTACCTCTTTGAGTCGGTACAGGGGGGAGAGAAGTGGGGGCGTTACTCCATCATCGGTCTTCCGGCACGAACGGTGGTCAAGGTCTTTGGTTACGAGGTTCAGCTAGAGAGTGAAGGGGTGGTGACCACTGCGGTGACTGTCGATGATCCCCTCGCCTGGATCGAATCTTATCAGCAGCAGTTTCGGGTCGCCCCGGTCGAGGGGCTTCCCCGTTTTACGGGGGGGCTGGTGGGATATTTTAGCTACGATACCATCCGCTACATTGAACCCCGTCTTGGGGTCTGCCCCAATCCCGATGAGATGGGGACGCCCGATATCCTGTTAATGGTCTCGGAAGAGGTGGTGGTTTTCGATAACCTGAGTGGCAAGCTCTATCTGATAATTCAGGTGGATCCGGGGCAGGCGGGGGCGCTGAAAGTGGCGCATGAACGGCTGGCACGACTGCAGGTGGCACTGAAGGGACAGGTGCCGCGCTATCTCCTGCGACGACAGAGTAAGGTGGGGGAGGAGGACTTCATCTCCGGCTTTACACGAGAGGGGTTTGAGCGGGCTGTCGCCAGCTGTCGCCGCTATATCACCGATGGTGATGTGATGCAGGTGGTGTTGTCGCAGCGACTCTCAATCCCCTTCTTCAGTCGTCCGCTTGATCTCTACCGCTCCCTGCGCTGTCTCAACCCCTCCCCCTATATGTATTTCCTCGATCTTGGCGATCATCAGGTGGTCGGCTCTTCGCCTGAAATTCTCACCCGTTTTGAAGAGGGGATGGTGACGGTTCGCCCCATCGCCGGTACCCGTCATCGCGGTGCGGATGAGAGTGAGGATCGCGCCCTCGAGGCGGATCTCCTCGCCGATCCGAAAGAGCTGGCGGAGCATCTGATGCTCATCGATCTCGGGCGCAATGATGCCGGGCGGATCTCCACTGTTGGTAGTGTTCGTCTGACCGAGAAGATGGTGATCGAACGCTACTCACATGTGATGCATATCGTCTCCAATGTCGAAGGGGAGGTCAAACCGGGGATGAGCGCGATGGATGTGCTGCGGGCAACCTTTCCCGCAGGGACCGTCTCCGGTGCCCCCAAGATTCGGGCGATGGAGATTATCGATGAACTGGAGCCGGTAAAACGGGGGATCTACTCCGGTGCGGTGGGGTATCTCGGTTGGCACGGGAATATGGATACCGCCATCGCCATTCGTACAGCGGTGATTCAGGGGGAGACGCTCCATATGCAGGCGGGGGCGGGGATCGTCTATGACTCGCTGCCGGAGAAGGAGTGGGAAGAGACGATGAATAAGAGACGCGCTATTTTTCGCGCAGTCACTATGGCAGAACAGGGGCTGGATGGTGCCCACCGCTAACCAGGGGGAACTCTGCTCATGAATCGGGGGTACCTGATTCTGGCTTCGGTGACGCTCCTTTTGGGCGGGGGAAGTCTCTACTACTGGTGGCTCTCGGTGGAGGAGTTTATCCGTGGGATGGTGCCGCTTCTACTGCTTGCCGTTGGTCTAATCACCCTCTCCATCGGTCTGCGTCAGACGCCGTTACTGGCGGTGGACGGAGATCTCGATAGCGATGCGCGGCAGCAGCGGCGACGGTTTGGCGACTTTCTGCTCAAAGAGGATTGGTGGGCGATCTGGCTCGGGGTCGGGCTGGTGGGGCTGGGGATGATGCACCTGCCGGAGAGTGGTGTGGTGAGAGCAGATGATTTTGGTCTGCTACAGCTCCTCGCTCTCAACCCCGGTGGGTTGAAGTGGAGCCACTGGTCGCAATTGACAGAGCATTTTCTGACCAAGGGCGATCTCTACCTGTTGCAATTTTTCCTCTGGTCGCTGCTCCTCTCCGTCCCCTGCCGCATTATGGGGATCTCAACCCGTCCCTTTCTCACCTCATTCACCCTCCTCTACCTAATATCGATCGCTGTCTTCGCGGTCGGTGGCTGGGTTGATGCCCCTCAGTATAATCTCGAACCACCGTTGGTGGCGTTGATTGTCGGTCTGGTGATTGCCAATACGGTGAAGCTGCCGCCGTGGCTGAGTGCCGGCTTTCGGGTCGAGTTTTATGTCAAGACCGGTATTGTTCTCTTAGGGGCCACCTTTCCTCTGAATCTGGTGGTGACGGCAGGGCCGGTGGCGATCGGGCAGGCGACCATCGTCTCGATTATCGGCTGTCTCACCATCTATTTTGTCGGTACCCGTTTTTTTGCCCTTGATCGCCGTCTGGCTGCGGTGTTAAGTGTGGGCGGCTCGGTCTGCGGTGTCTCGGCATCGATGGCGATTGCGGCAGCAGTGGGGGCTAAAAAGGAGCATATCTACACCTCAGTTACCCTGGTGGTGGTCTGGGCGCTGGTGATGATCCTCTTTCTTCCCTTTGTCTCCAAGGCGCTGGATCTCCACCCCGGGGTGGCCGGGGCGTGGATCGGTACCTCTGAGTTTGCCGATGCTGCCGGATTTGCCGCCGCCAGCACCTACGGCAAGATGGCGGGAGACGAAGAGGCGGCCATTAAAGCCTTTACCCTAATGAAGGTGATCGGTCGTGATCTCTGGATCGGGATCTGGGCCTTGGTCTGGGCCATTGTCGCCACCACCGTCTGGCGCGATAAGGATCGGGGAGACATTCCGCAGCGGGGGGAGATCTGGCGCCGTTTTCCCAAGTTTGTGATCGGCTTCTTTATCGCTTCACTCCTGGCAACTCTGGTGAGCAACAGCTACTCTGCAACGGATTTTGTCGAGATAGTGAAGCCCCATCTACTGCAACCTATCGCTGCGGTCCGGGGTTGGGTCTTCATCTTCTGCTTCCTCTCTATCGGCCTGACCACTCGCTTCCGTGATCTTAAAGCGGTGAATATGCAGACCATCACCCCCTTCTCTATCGGGGTGATCATCAATGTGATTATCGGTTTTATCCTCTCGGTCTATGTCTTTGGCGACTACTGGTCCAACCTCTCCTGATGGGAAAGGGGCCGGCGTTGCGGAATTCACCCTAGCGCACCCTCGCCGCAGATGGTGACAGAGGCGACCGATCCGCGTTGTGCTGACTGCTCCGGCTTTGTCGATCAGCCGCTGCAGCTGGAGTCAGAGTTTCCCGGTCTCAATATCCTCTCTTCGGCTTTGGGTTCGGTGCGTGCCGATAGCGGCTGGTGTCGTCTGCGCGATCTTATTGTGGTCTCGCGCCACTCCTGTGATCAATTTCAAGAGAGAGGAGAAGGGGGTGGGTAGTGAACTGCCAAATGAGGAGCAGCTTCCCTTGGCTACAGAGCCGGCTCCGTCTGATTTCTGTTATATCGCCCTCATTCGTCACGGCCATTACCGGCAGCTGGCGCAGGCCCCCAGCGCCTTGCAACCCTTCCCCTTAACCCAGAGGGGGCGAGACCAGGCAGCACTCGCGGTTGAACCGATTATCGACTTTTGTCACTATTTGCAGATACGACCACTCTCGGTGATCGACTCTTCTCGTATGTTGCGTGGCTGGCAGACAGCGACCATTATCGCACGGGGTCTGGCGCAGCAGCTGGATCAGAGATTGTGGGTGGAGGAGACAGAGGCGCTGGCAGAGCGATCTGTAGGGGCGGTGGCCAATCTCACGCTTGATCAGATCGCAACAGTGGTGGCAGAGGACCCGCGACTGGCGCCACTGCCGCCGAACTGGAAAGCGGATAGCCACTTCACTCTCCCCTTTCAAGGGGCAGAGTCGTTACTCAAGGCGGGAGAACGGGTGGCGCTGCATCTTGAGAAACGGGTCGCGGAGATGCTGCAAAGTGGCAGCGAGAAACCACAGCTGAAGTTGATTGTAGGCCACGGGGCGGCGTTTCGCCACGCCGCTTTTTACCTTGGTCTACTCCCTTTTGAGAATATCGCCCGTCTCAGTATGTATCACGCCTCCCCCATCTTTTTACGGTGTGATCGCATGGGGAGGTGGGAACTGGTCGCAGGTGACTGGAAAATACGCGAATGGAGTGAGTTTGTTGACTAAGAGAGCGAAGGGCAAAGGTGGGCGAGGGGGCATCCCGCTCTACCACGGAGAGAAGTGGTTGAAGGCGACGCTCCCCCATGAGGGAGAGCCGTGGCTGGAGGGGAAGAGGCAGTCGGCAGATAAAGACTCTTTTCACCGTCGACCGCTTCGTGAAGAGCTGCATCGACTCTGTCAACGGGACAAGTGGCGCTGGCCAGAGCAGACGGTCTACTTTTTCAGTGATCTTCATGCGGATAGAGAGGCCTTTCTCGCTTCTCTTGTGGCCTCTGGCGGGGTGGCGGTCCATAGCCATGGTTGTAAAGATTTTTCCCTCACCCACGAGGGGAAAAAGGGGCTATTTCTGGTGGGGGGCGACTGTTTTGATAAAGGCCCAAGTAACCTGCAGCTGATGAAGCTGATCTCCCGCCTGGTCCATAAAGGGGCGCGGGTGCGTCTTCTGGCCGGGAACCATGATGTTCGGATGCGGATCGGGATCAGCAGTGTGAATGGGCCAAAGTCGCTGCAGACGGAGCACTTCTTTGTGCGCATGGGTCATAAGGTGGTCCCCTTTCTTAAAGAGATCTATGACCACTACCTGACCGCGAAGGATCTTCAACATCTTCCCAACGAGCAGCAGTGTCGCAAGCTCCTCTACCCTTCGAAGCGCTGGTTTCGCGACTTTCCCAAAATTGCCAGCTGGGTGATGCCCGACAAGGTGGTGGCAGAGGAGGTGGCGCGGATTCGTGACAAGCGAAAGAACTTTGAACGCTACTGCGAGAAATTTGATCTATCTTTGCGTGACGCTTACGCCGCATCACTGAAGTGGCAGGAGCTCTTTCTAAACCCTCGGGGGGAGTTTTACTGGTTTTACCATAATATGCACTTTACCCGCAAAGAGGGGGGGCTGCTCTTTCTTCATGCGGGAATGGATGACTATATTGCGGGGCAGATAGCAGCCTATGGCGTCAAACAGCTCAATAAGCGATTCTGGAACGAGCTTGATAATGACCCTTTCAACTTTTACTACGGGCCGCTGGCCAATGCGGTACGGACCAAATATCGCGAAACGGATCGCCCCTTCTCCCGCGTCGGGGCACGAGCGCTCCATGAGAAGGGGATCCATCTTATTGTCCATGGCCATAAGCGGCTGCAGCAGGGGCAGAAGTTGATGCTGCGTCAGGGGATGGTCAACTTTGAGTGTGATACCACCCTCAACATCAACAGCCGCCGTCAGGATGGGTTGGAGGGGTATGGGGCGGCGGTCACCATCATCCGCCCTCAGGGGGAGGTGTTAGGGGTGAGCAGTGACTATCCGAAGATCAAGCGGTTCTCATTTTCAGAGTGCCAAAAAGGGGAGAGAAGATGATCCTAGACAGTTCATTTATTGATCTCCTGAAGTCACTGATGCGTTCGGCGAGCGTGGTTGGAGCCGAACACTCCTTTTTCAGGGTGCTGCAACGGGAGCTTGAAGAGCGGCAGGCGAAGGTGACCTGGTATGAGGGGGTTCTGGTGGCACAGGGACGAAATCCCTCCAGTGTGATGTATTCGGCCCATATCGATCGCCACGGACTGATCTGTACCGGCCCACATGAATTTCAGTTTGCCGCCTTTGTCGCCGCCAACCGTACCGACCTTCTTCAGAATTCGGTGTCGGAAGAGATGATGAATCGGGTAACCGAGCGTTTTAACGGCGAAAAGGTCTACGCCTATGAACCGTGGTCTGGCGGCTATCTTGGAAAAGGGGTCATTACCAACGCCTATGTCTGCGAGTACCGCAATAACCTTATTTTTGAGATTAACGGCTTGGGCGATGTGGTTGCCGGAACCCCGGTTGCATTCAAGGATCAGCTTGTGATTGAGGGAGATCGGCTGGAGGGGCAGATCGATAATGTCCTCTCCGCTGCAGTGCTGGTTCACCTCTTCTCTCTCGGCTTTGGAGGGACCGCCTTTTTTACCGCTCAGGAGGAGGCGGGGAAGAGCTGGCGCTTCCTTCTCGAGTGGTTTCGCCGCTTCGGCGGTCGGACCAATCGCCTCTTTGTGGTAGATACCAGCCCGTTTCCAACCCGGGAGAGTGCCAACGAGCAGCTGTTGGTACTACGGCAGAAGGATGCCAACGCCCTATTTAACCGTACGAGTACCGCCTACATCGAAAGTCTCTGCAGGGAGTGTGGTTACAGCTATCTCTATAAAGATCTCTTTATGGAGGGAGAGAATGAGAAGCGACGCCAACAGGGACGCGCTTCCCGATCCATTGGCAGTACCGAGATGGGACGGGTGATCTCCGCCTCTGGTGGCTTGGTGGAGGGGACGACGATCCAGATCCCAACCGTCGGCTACCACACCCTGAGAGAGTCGGCATCAGTCGCCTCGGTGGCTGCTTTTATCACACTGTTACAGCGACTGGCGCAGGATATTGAAGGTATAG
>JADFYS010000116.1 GCA_015232955.1 Gammaproteobacteria bacterium | reverse complement strand
CTTCCTTAAATCCCCCTCTCCCATTGGGAGAGGGTCGGGGTGAGGGCTAAAACAGGCTAGGGGAGTGAATGGTTACCTTCGGGAACGGCATTAGTATATATACCCAAGAACCCTGAAAACGCTCACGGAGCAGAGGCTTCCGACTCTCTTTGTGCCAGATAGTCTCGGACAAAAGGGACGGTTAACCGCCGTTTTGTCGCCATAGATGCGTAATCCAGCCCCTGAATCAACTCTAGCAGCTGCGGCATGGTGCGGGGTACCCGTAGCAGAAGGTAACGCACCACCGCATCGGAGAGCTGTAGCCCCTGCACCTTGGCAAGTCGCTGCATTACACGCCCCCGCGCCTCGTCTCCGAGCGGGGCGATGGTGTAGATCGTCCCCCACTGCAGTCGAGAGAGAAGATCCGGAGTGGTGATCCCGAGCGCTGCCGGAAGCGCATCTCCACTCACCAGCACTCTCCCTCCACCTTCACGCATCCGGTTATAGAGGTGAAACAGCGCCTCTTCCCACGCGGCAACACCCGCGATCTGCTGCAGGTCATCGATGGCCACTACGGCACTACCTTCGATCCCTTCGAGCACCGAAGCGCCCAGCGCAAACAGCTGTTGTAGTGGGAGAAATCGGGCTATCTCCCCCCGCGCTGAAGCCGCAGAACAGACCGCCTGCAGCAGATGACTTTTTCCACACCCCCCCTCCCCCTGCAGAAAGAGAAAAGAGACCGTAGGATCTTTGAGCTGTGAGATCAGTTCACCATTACGACCCACCTCAAAATTGGCAAATGTTAGTGCCTCCTCCAGATGAAACGGGAGCGGGTTTTGTACATATTTCATCCATCATCCCCTTCTCTAGGCGCAAGGTAGAGGCCACTATCGAGGTAACTCCGGTGCAGATGGCGCACTCCCACCATCACCAGCGCCATCACCGGCAGCGCCAAGAGGACGCCGAGAAAGCCAAACAGCTCCCCCCCGGCCATAATGGCAAAGATGACCGCCACCGGGTGGAGACCGATACTCTCGCCCAGTAGGCGCGGAACCAGTACCATCCCCTCGAGCAGCTGGCCCGTAGTGAAGACCGCCACCACCCCCAGCAGCGGCAGCAGCTCCTGAAACTGGACAGCAGCGGCAATACCCGCAGCGAGGATTCCGATAATAAAACCGAGATAGGGTACAAAGCTGACCACCCCCGCCACCATCCCGATAAGCAGCGCAAGGTCGAGCCCTACTAACATCAGGCCACCGGCGTAGATCGCCCCAAGCAGCCCCATCACCATCAGCTGACCGCGAAAAAAATTGCTTAACACCTGATCCGATTCGGTAGCCAGCTGCACCACCACCTTCTCATATTTCCGCGGCACCGTTCTCCGTAATCGTTCCAGAAGGAGATCCCAGTCGCGTAACATATAGAAGGTGACCACAGGGATCAGCATTAGGGTGGAGAGCCAACCGAGGAGTGTCATTCCCGACTGTGATACCAGGCCAAGAAGGGTGGTAACACGACCACTATCGGCAAGAACCTTTCCCTGAAAGAGGCGAATCAGCTCCTCACGCTCCGGTACCGGGAGGGCGATACCGATCTCCGCCAGAGCGTGGGAGAGGTGATCATAGAGCCAGGTGAGATAGTCGGGGCCGCGGGTGACGACAGTCTCTATCTGCTGCTGCAGTAGCGGAATGAAGATCATCACCGCGACGCCCGCAAGGAGGGTCATCGCCACAAAGACCGCAGTGACCGCCACGGTTCGTGACCGCCAACGCGCCTCGAGGCGATCCACCAGCGGATCCCCGATATAGGCGAGGATGATCCCCACCAGAAACGGGGTCAATATGGGGGCCAGCAGATGGATGGTCAGTGCCAGGGCGGCAGAGAAAAGCAGCCAGAACCACAGCTCTCGTGAACGGTGGGTAGTCACTCTCCCCCCCGCAGCGGTTGAGATTGCGGTTGCGGACGGTAGAGGTAGTGGATCGACGCTTCTCCCCCCCTCTCCTGCCCTGCCTGTGGTGGTGCTGGGCGTAACTCACTGCTTAAGGCGAGCCTCTGCTGCAGTCGCTGCCGCTCTCCCTCATACATCAGATAAAATGATGCATCACCGGCGGTTACCGTTGCCGGATAGGCGAACTCCACACCATCGATGGCTCGTAATAGATCGTTCACCCGCACCAGCGCATCGAATGAAGCGATCCCTGTTACCGTCACCAGCAGCCGCTCCTCACTCCCGCCACCGGTCTGGAGATAGCGCTGCGAAATCTGGTCGCTGGCACCATGAACACCGGTCGCCACCAACAGTTCAGGGGAGCGTCCGGTTGCACTCCACTGATGGTTAAAATCCCCCTCAAACAGATTCCAGGAGATGCGCCAGCTGCCGCTGCGCTCTTCACTCAGCTTACCGATAAGTGAAGCCTGGGCGCTGTAACGGTGGGAGGCATCGATCACGACCTCATAAAATCCACCCCAGACATCGGCAATCTTGACCATACGCCGATCCACCGCATCCATCTTGGGCAGGAGAAGGGGAAGCCCCCGTTCGCGCCCGGTCTGATAGAGCGCATTTTCAACCGCCGATCCCTCCCCCTGAGCGACAAGCCGTCGCCCCCGTTGATCCTCTACCGCCAACCAGACCATGGTGAGAGGACGGGAGTTGCCCCAGATGGCGATCCCCTGATCCCGCAACAGCTTTATGATCGCCTGTTCATCAAAGGTCATCTTCAGCAGAAGATCGTCCGTCTGCTGATAGCTGTATTGAAGGATATAGGCCGCTGCCGAATCGAAACGGTTACGCAGAGCCGGAACCCGAACCGAGGCGACATCGCCACTAATCCGGACCACCATCTCCCCCATAGCCCGGCTCATCGCCTGCTGGCGTTGACCATCACTGCGATCCTCCACCAGAGTCTCAATCTGATAGAGATCTCTGCCGACAGCCGCCGTAGAGAGGAAGATCCAACTGGTGAGCAGGAGCACAAAAAAGAGTAAGTGAGGTGATTTCATATGGATAAAATAACCTTAAAACCTGCACTTCGCCACCAAGAGATGCGATTTGAAGGCGATTGAGAAGAGCGATGGTGTGGATGCCAGAGAGGGTGCAGAGTGGAGAGGAGTCCCCTTCGAGACGATCTCTTCCAATTACAGTGCGTGGTAACAGGGCAACGCCTCATCACCAATTTGGCACTCGCGCTATTCACTGACTCACTCAAATGCTCAAGGGGATATAATTCAGATTTCATTTATAATCAATATATTAAAGGATACTATTAACAATCTCTTGCGAGATTTTAGGATAATGTCAGCCGTCACCATTAGTCAACCTTAATCGCCCTTATTCGCCCTTATCTGCTAAAATTCGGTGCAACCACCGTAACGGAGACCCATCGTGAACCCCGATCTGCCCCTCGACCAAACCCCAACCCCCAACGGCCTCTCATACCGCGATTCAGGGGTCGATATTGACGCCGGCAACGCCTTGATTGACCGCATTAAGCCCCATGCCCAACGCACTCATCGCCCCGAGGTGATGGCCGGCCTCGGGGGGTTCGGTGCCCTGTTTGAACTCCCCCTCAACCGGTACCGCAACCCGGTGCTGGTTTCAGGAACCGATGGCGTTGGCACCAAACTGAAGCTGGCGATGATGATGGGAGACCACACCACCATCGGTATTGACCTTGTCGCGATGTGTGTCAACGATCTGATCGTCCAGGGGGCAGAACCGCTCTTCTTTCTCGACTACTACGCTACCGGTCAGCTCCGGTTGGAGGAGGCGGAAGAGGTGATTGCCGGAATCGCCGATGGTTGTCTTGAAGCGGGGTGCGCCCTGAGCGGAGGCGAGACGGCAGAGATGCCGGGAATGTATCTGCACGGAGACTATGACCTTGCCGGCTTCTGTGTCGGCATCGTCGAGCGGGAGAAGATGATCGATGGCTCTGCCGTCCGTGCCGGCGATCAGCTCATCGCGCTCACCTCTTCCGGCCCCCACTCCAACGGCTACTCCCTCATTCGCAAGGTGCTGGAGCGGAGCAAGTGCGATCTCAACGCCCCGTTTGCTCAATCGACGCTCGGCCAGACCCTCCTCACCCCCACCCGCATCTATGTCAAACCGCTGCTACAGCTCATCGCAGAGAGAGAGGTTCACGCCCTGGCCCACATCACCGGCGGTGGCCTGACCGAAAACCTGCCGCGGGTGATCCCGCAGGGGCTTGCGGCAGAGATCCAGCGCCAGAGCTGGAAGCTGCCTCCGGTTTTTGAGTGGTTACAGCAGCAGGGAGGGATTCGTGACGAAGAGATGTTGCGCACCTTTAACTGCGGGATCGGCATGGTGGTGGTCGTACCGGCAGCGGAGAGTCCGCACTGCCTCGAAACCCTGCAGCAGCTAGGTGAGACCCCCTTTATCCTCGGTGAGATTGTCACCACCAGCTCAGAGGCTCAGGTGATCTACCGGTGAAGGCGGTCGTTCTTATCTCTGGCAGTGGATCCAACCTCCAGGCGCTTATCGAGAGTTCTCAGCAGCAGCGACACTTCGAAATTATCGCCGTTATCAGTGATCGCAGTGACGCCTATGGCCTGATTCGGGCGGAAAAGGGGGGCATCACCACCGCCAACCTTCTCCCGTCTAGCTTTGCCTCACGCACCGACTACGATCTCCGTCTGCAACAACTTATCGACAGCTTTGCCCCCGACATGGTGCTCCTCGCCGGATTTATGCGCATCCTCTCCGACGATTTTGTGCACCACTACTCTGGCAGGATGCTCAATATCCACCCTTCACTCCTCCCCAAATTCCGCGGTCTGCACACTCACCAGCGGGCCATTGATGCCGGAGAAAAGGAGGCGGGCTGCACCGTCCACTTCGTCACTCCCGAGCTGGATGCGGGGCCGATTGTCGCCCAGGCACGAGTAGCCATCTTCCCTGATGATGATGCCGAGACCCTGGCATCAAGGGTGCTTCACGAAGAGCACCGCCTCTACCCGACTGTAAGCAACTGGTACGCCCAGGGCCGGCTTAAACTGGAGGGGGGTATTGTAATGCTCGACGGTAATCCCATCTCTAAAGCGTAATCAACTTTCTCACCTAAGGAGTCCATCATGGATCATCAGCTACCCCCCCTCCCCTTCGCCGCCACCGCACTGGAGCCGCACATCTCTGCCGAGACCCTCGGTTTCCACCACGACAAACACCACGCCACCTATGTCACCAATCTCAATAAACTGATTGCCGGAACCCCCTTTGCCGACAACACCCTTGAGGAGATCATCACCACCGCCCCCGCTGGCGGCATCTTTAACAATGCGGCACAGGTCTGGAACCACACCTTCTACTGGAATTGCCTCTCTGCCAATGGTGGTGGTCCGGCTGACGGTGCCATCGCCGCCAAAATTGATAGCAAATTCGGCTCTTTTAGCGAATTTCAACAGCAGTTTACCCAGTCTGCGCTTACCAATTTCGGTTCAGGATGGACCTGGTTGGTAGAGAACAGTGACGGTTCACTCGAGATCGTCAACACCAGTAATGCCGCCACCCCTCTCACCAATGGTCAGAGACCACTCCTCACCTGCGATGTCTGGGAGCACGCCTACTACATCGACTACCGTAACGCCCGTCCCCAATATCTTGAGGCGTTCTGGAAACTGGTGAACTGGGAGTTTGTCAACGGCAATCTCAGCTGAAGCTCTCCATCGTTATCCCGATGCTCAACGAGGGGGAGGCGATCGCCTCTACCCTCACCCCACTTCAAAAAGATCGATCCCAAGGGGTAGAGCTTATCGTTGTCGATGGCGGTAGCAGCGACAACAGCTGTGAACTCGCGCTCCCCCTGACAGATCAGCTTCTCCACGCCCCCCCTGGTCGCGCCCGACAGATGAACCTCGGGGCGGCCCATGCCCGGGGGGAGCTTCTCCTCTTTCTCCATGCCGACAGCAGACTGCCGGAGAACTACCTCCAGCTACTGGTAGCCGCGACTGCAGGCCGGCAGCAGTGTTGGGGCCGCTTTAATGTCCGGCTTTCGGGGGAGAAGTGGCTCTTCAGGGTGATTGAGACCATGATGAACTGGCGCTCACGCCTGAGTGGGATCTGTACCGGGGATCAGGCGATCTTTCTCTCTGCCCCCCTCTGGCAGCGATGCGGAGGGTTCCCGCAACAACCTCTTATGGAAGATATTGAGTTGAGCAGACGACTCAAGCGCTACGGATCTCCGCTGGCAATTCGCCCACCACTGGTCACTTCAAGCCGCCGCTGGGAAGAGAACGGTACCCTTCGGACCATTGTTCTTATGTGGCGCCTGAGGCTGCTCTACTTTTTCGGCGTCTCCGCCGAAACCCTCTCACGCCAATATCGTTGAACCTAACTTGCATGAATGGTGCGGCGTCACCCTCGATTATGAAATGTATTTCACGCTAATGATCATGCCAGAT
>JADFYS010000115.1 GCA_015232955.1 Gammaproteobacteria bacterium | reverse complement strand
CTGCTTTTTTAACCCTCACCCCTACCCTCTCCCGCTGGGAGAGGGAGATCAGGTGATGGGGTCTGAACGGTTACAATCGGGTAGCGGAGATCCCCACTCTTAACTTAATGACATTGCCCTCTATCCGCCCAGTGCCAGTTCATAGACATCGCGGAGAAGTTCCAACTCTACCTCAGGCAGTCCCCGCGCCTGCGTTAGGTCAATAAACTCAGCCCCGACCCTTTCGGCACTGGAAAAGGGTGGATCGATGGTGGTAAAGCGGGCGAGAATCAGCTGTAGTACCGCCCCGGGGATCTCTACCCGATGTTGAAAACCGCTCTCGTACTCGAGATTACCCCGCTCCAGTTGCAGATATTGCTCGGCTTCGAGAAGGATGGCTGCAGGATGGATCACGGTATTATCGCGACCACTCTCCACCCGTTGCGCTAGGGTGGGGAGCGGCTCGAAACCGCACACCCCGCCATAGGCGAACTTCAGGAAACGGGTACGCGCACTGGTAGGGTGTTTATGGTAGAGAATGACTCGGTAACCCGACACAATTAGCGTACCATGGGAATTAAGCGCAACTCCGTCTGCACCCGCTCTCCCCGCCCCCAAGCGGTTACCGCCTCAACAAACCATTGCGGTTTTGTCGGGTGCTGCAGAACGATATCTTGCTCTACAAAAAAGCTGCCGTCGCTGTTAAATATCAGTGTTCCCACCTTCAGTCCATGCCCTTCTCGCCATTCGCCCGCCACGCCATACTCTCCACTGGAGGGATCCTTTTCCAGCCTGAACTCGGCACTGGTGTGGGGGAGGATGCGGAGACTATCCGGCGCAAACGCGACCGCAGCAACTTCACGCGCCATTGCGTCAAGAATGGTCGTCAACTGCGGCAGCAGTATACTCAACCGCTGTTGTAGGAGATCTGCCTCCATCGGCTGCTCCACCATTTTAGATCAACAGGGGGTCACTTTTATCACCGACAGCCGGCTATCCCCAGAACTCTTTTGGAGCCTGTAACCGCTCTACCGGCTTCCCCTGCTGCAGATGCTCATCGAAAATGGTTGCGACATCCTCTTTTTTGATGCTGCCGTACATCACCCCTTCAGGGTAGACCAAGACAGATGGCCCTTCACTACACGGCCCAAGACAGCCGGTGGTAGTGACCTGAATCTTGTCAAACAGCTGGCGCTGTTGCAGCATCCAGTAAAACTCCTCAGCAATCTCGGCACAATTTTTCTGGCTACAGGAGGGGCGGGGGTGGCCCTGTGGTCGATTCTGCATACAGACAAACACATGTTTTTCGGGTTTTGGCATGGCTCAATCCTCTCTCAAGCAGCCTCTAACGGTGCATGGGTAAAACATTTCTTGGGACAGATACGAGCACACGACTCACAACCGATACAGTCCAGCGCATTTTTCAGGCTCATCACCATTGCAGTATCGTCAGAGAAACCATCCTCATCACCATAGTCGTCATCATCGTAATCGTCGTCCTCAGCCATCTCCAGACCGTCGACCTCTTCCCGCTCCACCAGGTCAAAAACATCACGGGGACAGACCTTGTAGCAGCGTCCACAGCCGATGCAGTTCTGCTGGTTGATCTCCATCACAAACTCCGGGGTATAGGTCTCCCCACCTCGGGTTACGCCGGTAACTACACTCACACTACTCTCCTCATTTCATTGCGGCCTCTGCCGCTTTCCACACCGTCTCGGCCTCTTTCCACGCTTTACAGGCGTCGTAGGTCGCTTGGGCGATAGCCGGTATCTCTTCATACCCTGCAGGGAGTCGATCTTCGACCAGATCGTGCAGCTCTCCCGCCTTTTCAGTGGCGATGCGTTTCGCCCTCTTTACACTCTTGTGTAACGCCTTGATCTCTTCTTCTGTCATCCCTTTTCCTCTTTTTGGTTACATCCCGGCTGCTTTGGGGTGCTGACCGATAATCTCCAGCGCCACCGCCAGGAGTTTGTCCGCCTCATCTTTCATTTTTGAGAGTGTGGGGAAGCCAAAACGGTGAACATCACGCAGCGTACGATCCATCACCACCAGTTTGTCCACAGTAATGATCACCCGCCCGAAACCCTCATGGGAGAGGTTGAGCATCGGCACCGCCATTCGTGCACACTCTTTCTCGATAAGTGCCGAGATCGCGTTATAGAACGCTTTAACCCGGGCCATCACGATCTCATCCGGATCACCGATTACCGGGATCTCCCGCTTCCGCTCTTTGGTCAGGATGAATGGATCAAGAATCTTTGCCAGAGACCAGTCATCATAAGTTCCATAGGTATCAATGGCGCGCATCTGGCGTACGATCTCTTTCGCAAAGTCGGTACCCAGTACCGGATCATCCTCTGCAATCTGTATCTCTTCACTACTCACTTCTCTCTCCTTATCTCTGGTGAAAAATGGATGGTTTGCACCACCTCCTGTTGTGTTGACAGCCGCAGCAGCCGCGGTCTATAGCGGGCAATCCCCCCCCGGAGCAGAGTTAACCGCACCGTCAGTAACCCCAGCAACAGACCGATAGCTGCTGCAAATATCTCTCCCGTCTCTGTCATCGCCATCCCCTTCGCCAACAGAGCCAAAGAGATCATCGTCACCAGGGGCAGGAGATAAGCAAGGAGCGTAGCGGTCAAGAGATCCCGGTCTTCGACGCCGATCACTACCCGATCCCGATAGGTGGCATGGAGGCTGTTCTCAACCGTAACCACACTCCGTCTTTTACCGATGAGTGCCGATAGTATCGAGGAGGAGCAGCTATTTCGCCCACATGAGCTGCATCCACTTTCGACACTCGCCTCTACGGTGATCTTGCCATCCTCCACCGCAATTACAGTGGCTTCTGTTTCGTGCATCCGTCGCTACTCTTCCCAACCTTCGGCTTCCATCGCATCAAAGCGGGCGGGTGAAACTCCACTCTCTCGACTAATCGCCCGAGCCATCCAGCTGTTAGGACCACTGACCAACTCCTGTTGCAGATCTGAGATCAGCTGCTGGATAGTGCTACCGGGAGCGACCTTAACCGGCTGTATTCCCTGGCGTTGAAGCTGTCTGATCGCTGATGCTCCAATGGCTTGACTATAGACGGCAGCACACCCTTCCAGGGCAGCGATTTTCGACTCAAGCTTATCTTCATTGCCATCCATCGCCTGAGTTGCAAACTCCATCACCTCAACCACCCGGCTCTGCTCGGGATCAACACTGTAGATCACCAGACCTTTGGCGGTCCCAAAGTGCTGATCCACCCGTTTATTGTCACTTGAAGCGAAGGCGATTCGCAGTGCCCCCTCCTCCCACGGGCTGGTTTCGACCTCGACCCCCATATCACTCACCAACTGCAGTCGTCTCTGAATGACCAATGCTCTCCTCCCGATATTCAGGCTTCTGGCCGTAACGGGAGCGGTACGGTTTGATCTCCCCCTTCTCCAGAGTTAACATCATATTTGCCAGTTCAAACAGTGTCTGTCTGCTACCGCGATACCCTACCCAGCAGCGCTGATACCCTCCAAGTTGGTCATACTGCGGAAATCCGACCCGAAGCAGCGGTATCCCGAGCCGCTTTGCACTCTCTACCCCATGCGCATTGGTCAGAAGGAGTTCAGCAGCCGCCTCCTGCGCCATCTTTTCGAGATCTTCGAGATCCCCAATTTTGACTACCGAGGTGCAAACCCTCTTTAACACCGGGGTATTGATGGGGGAGACCGCGGCCACTGTCTCTGCCCCCATCCCGCTCAAGAGTCCATTGAGCGCGAGAAGGAGATCAGGATCTGCAGCAATCGCGACCCGCGCCATCCCGAGCATAAAGTGGGTATCGAGCATTGCGTCCTGGAGCTGCGCCCGCTGCCGTTCCAGTTTTGGCGGAACCTCCTTTCCTGAGATCTCGCTTAGGGTTTTAACCAGCATATCCACAGCCTCTATCCCCATCAGATGGTCAAAGTGGTAATCGGGTACCCCGGTCAGTGCCTGCAGTTTGGTAGCGGCTCGCTGTAGTGAGGGACCTATCACCAGAGTAGCGACAGAGTTACCCACCGTTTTCAGCTGCTCTACCCGGGCGCCGCCAATGGTCAGGGGAGAGAAATCCTCTTCGCCAAGGTGGCCATCGAGAGAGTCTGAGAGATCGGGCAGCAGCACCGGCTCAAGTCCAAAGAGTTCGATCAGCTCTCGCAGCTCTTCGAGATCTCCCGGCGTTAGCGCTGAACCGACGAGAACGGTCACCTGCTGAGGGGAGGTGCCGGGGGCGGTCCCTGCGATAGCCGCCTCTGGCACCAGATGGTCAATAATCGCCTCCAACGCTCGGGCAAAACCGCTCTCCAGAGCACCACTAAAGTCGGGTGTCACCACTGGAACCACGGCGATTGCATCATGCTCGGGATGGTGGCTACGAAAGCTTTTCACGGCCATCGCCACATCACTCCCCTGAGTCTCAGAGAGTCCTGTGGTGGGGACGCCGATCAGATCTGGCTTACTCTTGCTGGCGATGGTCTTGAGCCCCTCGACCACACTATCCTCCGAACCCATCACTGTGGTCACCTGATCCATCGCCGTGGTCTGGAGGGGGATTGGTTCACGAAAGTGGCGAACAAAGAATACCTTGCCAAAGGCGGTACACCCCTGTGAGCCGTGAAGCATCGGGATCGAGCGGGCAAATCCGAGAAAAGCGAGGGCGGCACCAATGGTTTGACTCGACTTGAGCGGATTGACCGAAAGCGCCTTGTTTCTCTTCACAATCTGAGGTGTCGGCCCGGACGCCACGGTCTCCAGGGTGGTCATGGCTGTATCGCCCCGTCGCCATGGTGCCAGTTGTCGCACCTGAGGCCAGATCGGACTTTCGATCGTCAGTGCCAACTGCCGCGCCAACTCTACCATCCCGGTGTAACCGGCATAGCCGAACTCTCGTTCCTGATTGATATCTAAAAAGGGGATCCTTGCCTTGAGGGCGGTATACATATTACGCCCTCCAGCAATCAGGATATCCACCCGCCGTTCATGGACAAAGTCGATCAAGGTGCGGGGGTTCCCCTCTTCGAGCATCACCGCCTCTTCACCCATTAGGGCACGAATTCGTGCCTTATCCTCTTCTGTCGATTTTTTGGTGCCGGTCGCCACCACCTCCATTCCGAGGTCCTGCAGGGCGGAGATCACCGACCACGACTTGACCCCGCCGGTGTAGAGTAGCACCCGTTTCCCCTGCAAGCGCTGACGCCACGGCGCCAACGCAACGGCACATCGCGCCTCTTCACGCTGAATGAGTGCTTCGGTGCGCTGTGTCAGGTCATCATCCTGCAGCAGGCGCGCAAAATCACGCAGGGCGCGAGAGACATCTTCAACTCCGTAGAAGCTCCCCTCAAACCAAGGGGTGGAAAACGCCTCTTCTAACTTGCGTGCAACATTGATCATCGCCTTGGAGCAGACCATCATATTGGCTTTGGAGCGGTGCATCGTCTGTACTTCACGAAAGCGGGCATCACCGGAGAGGGTACAGAGGACGCGCAGCCCCAACTCATCCAGCAGAGGCAAAACATGCCACAGCTCACCTGCAATGTTGTACTCGCCAATGAGTGCCACATCATGAATCGCCTGCCCTGCCGCCGCAGCAGCAGGTGGGAGGGGATCCGGCTCACGCGTACCACAGACATACTTCACCATGGTCTCACCAGCGATGCGGTTACCGAGGTTTTTGGTACCGTAAAACCCTGCAGCATCCACCGGGATCACCGCAGTCCCCCACCGTGCCTCTGCATCTTTACAGACCGCGAGGATATCGTCGCCAATGAGTGCCGGTACACAGGTGTTGTAGACAAAGACAGCGGCCGGTTGGTAGCTGTCGATCGCCTGCTTAATCGAGTGAAAGAGGCGCTTCTCACCACGCCCCATGATGATGTCCTGCTCGGTGAGATCGGTGGTCATCCCGATACGATAGGTCTTGGCTCCGGTAGATCGGGTACCGCGGTTGTCCCAGGAGCTCCCGGCACAGGCGATAGAGCCGTGGACGATATGGGCAACATCTGCAATTGGCAGCAGGGCGATCTGGGCACCATCAAAAGCGCAGCCACCGGCAGTGGCACCCGGCTTCGGCTTGGCACACCCCGACTTCTCCTTTTTGTTGTGGGCGCAGGCCGGTTCATCCAGTAGCGCCGCAATATCCTTCTGTTTCATCGCATCTGACCACTTCTATCACTAAGATAGAGAGAGGCAGAGCAATGGTTGTGCCAATTCACATCTGGCTGAATTTATTGGATAATCTGAAATCAAGCCCTGTAGTATTTGCGACAAACAGTTCTATACCCAAGATAGTTGGAAACAGTGGAATTCAGGGAGTTGGGAAGTGTGGTTCTTCAAGGCATGAATCCGCATGAATATACCCAAGATACCTGGAAACACTGGATTTCAGGGAGTCGAGAAGTGTGGCTATTCAAGGCATGAAGCCGCATGAA
>JADFYS010000114.1 GCA_015232955.1 Gammaproteobacteria bacterium | reverse complement strand
GAGCAATTTTCTGCCTATTGCAAGGAGTTGTAACGCCGCAATGCGCCGCCACAAATGCGGCATTCGCGGTGTAGCGGTGTTCATCCAACAGGTGAAGCTGGTATATTGTGAATTTCATAGCATAATCATTATGTTGATAGATATGTGCAGCGGTCAACTGCGGATTTTAGGATCATGGCTTCCACCCTTGGTTGAGGGTGTCGAGGGGGTCGGGTGCAAACGGAGAGCTCTCCTCTTGTGGGGTGGTGATCAGCCCCGCACCGTTATGGTCATAACGCTGACCCTGGGGAAGTGAGTAGCGGTGCTCGTTGTCGGGGGAGACCAGCGACGCTCCTGCTGCCTCTTTCTCTCTCCAGCCAATGCGGTAATGTTCTCCAAGTAACCCTTGAGCGAGGTCGGTCGGAAGCACTTTTATCGATGCGATATCGGTGACACACCCCTCCTCGCATTTACCGCAGCCGGTACAGCTGGCGGAGTGGACGGTCGGGATAAACAGGGCATGTTTGCCGCTGCGGTTGTTGTGTGCGGTTTCGATGGTGATCGCCTTGCCCCGTAGCGGACAGATATTAAAGCAGACCTCACAACGCAGGCCGAGAAAGGCGATGCAGCTCTCCTGATCGACGATTACGGCCAGACCCATTCGGGCTTTATTAATATCGGTCAGTTCGTGGTTAAGGGCGCCGGTGGGGCAGATGGGAATGCAGGGGATATCGGTGCACATCTCACACCCCGCCTCTCGGGCAATAAAGTAGGGTGTGCCCGCTGCCACCTCTTCTCCGATCCCGGCAAGATGGAGAATGTCATAGGGGCAGTCGCGAACACAGAGACCACATCGGGTACAACTGCCGAGGAAATCCTCCTCTGGTAACGCTCCGGGGGGACGCAGCCGCAGTGCGGGGAGTGACTGGGATGGGGTGGCGTAGAGCGCGATGCCCACCCCCACAAGACCGACCGCGCAGGCGCTACGCACGCTCTCTATGAGAAAGCGGCGGCGACTATTGCCAGAACTGTCCGGTTGTCGGTGATTACTCATTGCGAGAGTTAACCCCAAGAACCCTGAAAACGCGGGTTCCAACAAGCCGATAAGCGCGACTCTTCTCGGCTCTGGCTCCTGCTTCGCACTACCTCCTGCATCGTTGCAGTCATGCGTTACGAACTCTTTGGATAGAATGGTTATTCATGCGGCTTTATACTTTGAATAGTCACGCTTCTCGACGCCATGAAATCCAGTGTTTCCAACTGTCTTGGGTATAGGTGTGGAGTGTATCGGCGTCACCCTCCCGTTGAGAGAGGGTGACCGCTACCTTCTCAGATCTTGACCACCTTGACGGCGCACTTCTTATAGTCGGTCTCTTTGGACAAGGGATCGGTGGCGTCAAGGGTCACCTTGTTAATCAGGCGACTGGCATCAAACCAAGGGACAAAGATGAGACCTTCAGGGGGGAGATTTCGACCTTGGGTCTCAACGGTGGAGATGATCTCACCTCGGCGTGACACCACCTTGATCGCACTGCCACGACGCAGCCGCCGTCTTTTGGCATCATCAGGATGCATAAAGACCACCGCATCGGGTACAGCACGGTGCAGCTCGGGGACCCGCTGGGTCATCGAACCGGAGTGCCAGTGCTCGAGCACACGACCGGTACAGAGCCAGAGGTCGTACTCTTTATCGGGGCTCTCAGCCGCGGGCTCAAAGGGGGCGGAGATGATGGCGGCGCGGCCATCGGGTTTGCCATAAAACCTTACCCCTTCCCCTTTGGCGACATGGGGGTCATACCCTTCGCGGAAACGCCAAAGAGTCTCCTTGCCATCGATCACCGGCCAGCGTAACCCTCTTGCCCGATGGTAGGCGTCAAACTCTGCCATCTCATGCCCCTTTTTGATGATATCCGGGGCGGAGTTAAAGCGGCGGTACTCTTCGAACAGTCCCTTTTGAACATAGTACCCAAAGTGGGCCGACTCATCGTTGGCGTAGTTGTTGCCACGATCATCCTTAATCTCTCCTGTAAACGGAAACTTATCTACCTCTCCATTGGCATAGAGCAGTTCATACAGGGTTTTACCCCGGTATTGTGGTGCCTTTTCCAGTAACTCTGGTGGCCACACCTCCTCCATCTTGAACCGTTTGCTAAACTCCATGATCTGCCACAGATCCGATTTTGCTTCACCAGGTGCGGCCACCTGCTGTCGCCAGAACTGGGTACGGCGCTCGGCGTTGCCGTAGGCGCCCTCTTTTTCGATCCACATGGCAGTGGGCAGGATGAGATCGGCCGCTTGGGCAGAGACTGTGGGGTAGGGGTCAGAGACGGTGACAAAGACCTCGGGGTTGCGCCAACCGGGGAACGACTCCTCATTCATATTGGCTGCGGCCTGCATATTGTTGTTACAGAGCTGCCAGTAGGTGTTGAGTTTGCTATCTTTCATCATGCGGTGCATCAGAACCGCGTGGTAGCCCACCTTGCCGTTGAGGGTCCCCTCTGGCAGCTGCCAACGGTCTTCCGAGAAGTCGCGATGCGCCTTGTTGGCGACCACGAGATCTGCGGGGAGACGGTGGGAAAAGGTGCCGACTTCGCGGGCGGTACCACAGGCGGAGGGTTGACCCGTGAGCGAGAAGGGGCTGTTCCCCGGTTCGGAGATCTTGCCGGTCAGGAGATGGATGTTATAGACCAGACCGTTCATCCACACCCCTCGAGTGTGCTGGTTCATCCCCATGGTCCAGTAGGAGGTGACCTTTCTGTTGGGGTCGGCGTAGGTTTTGGCCAACTTGAGTAGCGCCTCTTTACTCACACCGGACATTTTGCTTGCTTTGTCAACGGTGTACTCTGCGACAGATTTGGCGTACTCCTCAAAACTGATGGGGTTAAATTTACCCTTGCCCGGATTTTTGGCCGCCTTCTCTAAGGGGTGGTCGGGACGAAGGCCGTAGCCGATGTCCGTGGTGGCCTGGTTGAAGCTGACATGTTGGTCGATAAAGGCCTGGTTATAGGCTCTGTTTTCGATGATGTAGTTGGCGATAAAGTTGGCGATGGCCAGGTCGGACTGAGGGGTGAAGACCATGGCGTTATCGGCCAACTCGAAACAGCGGTGCTCATAGGTGGAGAGGACATGGACCTCACACCCCGGTTTGGTGAGGCGGGTGTCGGTGAGGCGTGACCAGAGAATGGGGTGCATCTCGGCCATATTGGCCCCCCACAACACAAAGGAGTCGGCGTGCTCGAGGTCATCGTAACAGCCCATCGGTTCGTCGATACCGAAACCGCGGATAAAGGCCCCCACTGCCGAGGCCATACAGTGGCGGGCGTTGGGGTCAAGATGGTTGGAGCGCAAACCCGCTTTCATCAGTTTCGATGCGGCATACCCTTCCCATACCGTCCATTGACCCGATCCGAACATCCCGACGCGAGAGGTGAGTTCATCTACCCCTTTGCCTTGGTTCTCCTCTAAACTGCGGGTGATCGCCTTTTTCCAGTGTTTGGCCATCTCATCAAACGCTTCATCCCATGACACCTCCTCAAACTTACCGTTTTTGGCGTATTTACCATCCGCTTTACGCAGCAGCGGTTTGGTTAGACGGTCTTTGCCGTAGAGGATCTTGGGTAGAAAATAGCCTTTGATGCAGTTTAACCCCCTGTTGACCGGGGCGTCGGGGTCACCCTGTGAGGCGACTACACGCCCCTCTTTGACGCCAATGAGGACGCTGCAACCGGTGCCGCAGTAGCGGCAGGCCGCTTTATCCCAGCGGATCTCCTCATCGGCCGCAGCGCTAACTCCGGGGATCGTGACACCTGCTACCGCTGCTGTGGCGGCGATGGCGTTATTTTTGATAAATTCGCGTCGGGTGAGTGACATGGTGGGGATCTCCTCAGGTGATGGGTTCATGACGGTGATGCTTCTTCTGTTTCACTGTGGTGATAGATCATTGAGGCCGAGATCACCCCTTGTAGATCTTGTATCGCCAAGAGGCTGCTGGCGGTACGCTCCTCGTTATCCTCTTCGAGGGTGGCAATTACCTGCCCTTGTGCGGTGACTGAGTGTATTTCGACTCCGCAAATGGCGAGGAGGCGAGAGGTGACTTCGTCCCGTTTTTCGGGCTGGATATGGATCAGGATGCCGCAGATATTCATCGGTTTGGCTCTGTAGTGATGGCAATGGCGGCTACCGGGCAGGTGGCGACACAACTTCCGCAGCCGCTACAGCGTTGAAGTTCGACCGTGACCCGGCTCCGGCCCCCGATCGCAGCCTGGAAGCGGATCGCCCTGCTGTCGCACAGCTCGCCACAACTGCGGCAGGTGATGCCGTTTGTGGCGAGACAACGGTGGTCAATTTCGGCCCAGGAATTCCAGGGTGAGTCTGCTGGTAGGTAGTGGAGGGCGCCGCTACGACAGCTGTTGGCGCAGGCGCCGCAGAAGTTACACCCGCCCCGCTGAAAATCGAGTGCGGGGTAGCCGTGATTATCAAGGACAATTAAGGATTTGTCGCACTGTTGCAGGCAGTCACCGCAGTGGGTGCAGAGCTGCAGAAACTGCGGTGCGGCCCACGGTGGCCGAATCTCTGCCTGGGTTGTTTCGGGGGTAAAGTGACCACGAAGAAAGGCGCGACGACCTCCATCGATTCGCTCCCCCTGCTGCTCTCTAACTGTACTGTTGCCGATTCTCATGCCTCTAGGGTAGGAGTTCTGCGGCTAGTGGGAATTGATCTGGATCAAGTGGAGTGTGAAATATTTGGCGTAGAGTGAATCCTCCTCGCAGTTGGGTAGGGCAGCCGTGGTCGACAAACGATTTCTCGAGGTGATCCCTTTCATGCGTCCTATACCGCTGCTATCATGAGATCAATTCTGAGGGATGGAGTGAATGGAAGACGCCTTTGGCAGAGAGATCAGTTATCTCCGAATCTCGGTGACCGACCGCTGTGATTTTCGCTGTAGCTACTGTCTGCCGCGGGGATATCGCGGATATGCCGCAACGGATGATTGGCTGACAGTAGCGGAGGTGGGGCGCCTGAGTGCTATTTTTGCCCGCCTTGGGGTGCGCCATGTCCGTCTCACCGGGGGCGAGCCCTTGCTGCGACGGGATATTGTGGATCTGAGCCGGGTGATAGAGACCACTCCCGGTATTGATGAGGTGACGCTCAGTACCAATGGCTCGCAGCTGGGGCGTTTGGCGCTACCGCTCTATCAGAGTGGGGTCTCTCGTCTCAATATCAGCCTCGATTCACTGGATCCTGAAACCTTTCACCACCTCACCGGGGGGAGACTCGCCGCAGTGCTGTCGGGAATTGATGCCGCAGTAGAAGCGGGGTTCTCCCCGATTAAGATCAATATGGTGATGATGCGCGGGATCAATGACCACGAGGTGGTGAGGATGGTTGAACTCTGTCGGCAGAAGCGGCTCACCCTGCGTTTTATTGAGGCGATGCCCATCGGTGATAACGGTATCGCCAGCCAAGAGCACTATCTGCCATTGAGTGAAGTAGAGAGAGAGTTGCGACGCCACTACACCCTCCATGCCACGGTGATGAGAGGTTCGGGACCTGCGCGCTACTTTCGGGTGGGGGAGAGCGCCTTGGTGGTGGGCTTTATCACCCCGCAGTCACAACATTTTTGTGATAGCTGTAATCGGGTTCGTCTCTCGGTTACGGGGGAGCTGCATCTCTGCCTCGATAGTGATGCTCCCCTCTCTTTGCGGGCGCTATTGCGCCGGGGAGCGAGTGATGAAGAGGTGAGTGCAACTATTGTTTCTGCGCTGGCGACAAAACCTGCTCGCCACACTTTTGGCCAAACGGACACCCATACTCTGCGGCCGATGTCGGCTCTGGGGGGGTAGAGTTATCACTGAGATATGAACCCTATACGATGACAGAAAAACCCTTAAAAATTGCTGTGCTCACTCTATCGGATAGCCGAAATTTAGAGGAGGATCGATCCGGAAGTTACCTCTGTGACGCCTTGGTGCAGGCGGGACACCATCTTGCCGAGCGTCAACTGGTGAAAGATGATGTTTATCAGATGCGGGCGGTACTCTCGCGCTGGATCGCAGCGAAAGAGGTTGAGGTGATCTTGACCACCGGCGGTACCGGCATTACCGGTCGCGACAGCACACCAGAGGCGGTGGCACCGCTGCTGGATAAGACGATTGAAGGGTTTGGGGAGATGATGCGCCAGCTATCATCTGCCGAGATCGGCTCATCTGCCCTTCATAGTCGCACCCTGGCAGGGCTGGCCAACGCCACGCTTATCTTCTGTCTGCCCGGATCTACAGGGGCGTGCCGAACCGCTTGGGAGAATATCCTGCAACCGCAACTGGATAGTGCCACCCGTCCCTGCAACTTTGCTACCATGCTTCCCCGTTATCGGGAAGGGTTATCCTAAAATCCGCAGTTGACCGCTGCACATATCTACCAACATAATGATTATGCTATGAAATTCACAATATACCAGCTTCACCGATTGGG
>JADFYS010000113.1 GCA_015232955.1 Gammaproteobacteria bacterium | reverse complement strand
CTTCGCACTACCTCCTGCATCCTTGCAGTCGTGCGTGATGAATCCTTTGAATAGAGTGGCTATTCACCCGGATTCATACCTTGAATAGCCACTCTTCCCGCCCCCCTAAAACTCACTGCTTTCAAGTATCTTGGATATCGTTTAGATATCATTTAAATAAAGGGGGGTACACACTGTCGGGAACTGAGTGGATCACAAACTCACCCTCGAAGTAGACTGTATATCCCGCGTAGCTCCAGCGAATAATGGGCGGAGAGCCGACAGCCGCCACTCTCTGCTGGGGCGGGCCGAAGCGGCGAAGCACCTGCTGCTGATGCAGACCCCGTTGGGGGAGTGTTGTGGTGTTTTGGCTCGCCGGCGAGGGAGGCTCTGTCGCTGCAGCAGAGTTCAAACTGAATCCGGCAGTGAGGGCAATAATGGCGATGAACGGGAGAAAAGGGGGGTACATAGAGGCCTCCAGAGAGCTCTTTAGGGAGATTTGCGGGTAATATACGCAGTTCCTTCATCTTAATTCAAGGTCTTCAGGGATGGAATCTCCTCAACAGCTGTTTGGATATCGCCCCTATTGGGCAAAAAGGTTACTGCCGGTTGCCGTCCTCCCCCGCACCCGGGAAGAGATGGATCTTCTGCAGTGGGACGCCTGTGATGTCATTATTGTCACCGGAGACGCCTATGTAGACCACCCCAGCTTCGGGATGGCGGTGATTGGGCGAACACTGGAAGAGCACGGTTTTCGGGTGGGAATTATTGACCAACCCGCCTGGGACTCTGTCGAACCATTTCGTGCGTTGGGTCGACCCACCCTCTTTTTCGGCATCACCTCGGGCAATATGGACTCGATGGTCAACCGCTATACCGCCGATCGTCGCCTGCGCTCAGATGACGCCTACACCCCGGGCGGAGAGGGGGGGAGACGCCCCGACCGCTCGGTGGTGGTCTATAGTCAGCGCTGCCGAGAGGCGTACAGTGGGGTTCCGATTATCATCGGTGGTATCGAGGCGAGTCTCCGTCGCCTCGCCCATTACGACTACTGGTCAGATAAGGTGCGGCGCTCGGTTTTAGTCGATGCCCGCGCCGATCTCCTCCTCTATGGTAATGCCGAACGGAGCGTGGTGGCGCTGGCTCATCGTCTGGCGAGGGGAGAGGATATTGCGACGATTCGTGACCTTCGGGGTAGCGCCTTTCTCTTGCGTCCGGGAGAAGCCCAGGGGGAGTGGCAGGAGCTGGATGCAACCGAACCGGGGCGTGAGGCGACACTCCCGAAAGCGGAGGGGAGGGGGCAGCGTGAGCAGTGTGTGGTACGACTCCCCTCATTTGAGGCGGTTCGTAGTGATAAACTCTGTTACGCCCACGCCTCTCGTCACTTTCATCTCGAGACCAATCCCGGCAACGCCCGCCCCCTGCTACAGCGGCACGGAACGCGCGACCTCTGGGTCAATCCACCGCCGCTACCGCTAACCACTGCAGAGCTTGATCGTATCTACGAACTGCCCTATAGCCGTTCACCTCATCCCGCCTACCGTGAGGCGAAAATCCCCGCCTATGAGATGATCCGCTTTTCGGTCAATATTATGCGCGGCTGTTTTGGTGGCTGCACCTTCTGCTCGATCACCGAACATGAGGGGCGGATCATCCAGAACCGCTCTCAAGCCTCCATCCTGCGCGAGATCGAGCAGATCCGGGATCGCACCCCGGGATACCATGGTCATATCTCGGATCTTGGTGGACCAACAGCCAATATGTATCGCCTCCGGTGCCGGGATCCTGAGATTGAACGCCACTGCCGTCGCCTCTCTTGCACCTTTCCCGCCATCTGCCCGCAACTGCAGACGGATCATCAACCGTTAGTAGAGCTCTATCGGGCGGCGCGGGAGGTGGATGGGGTGAAACGGGTGTTCATCGCCTCTGGGGTTCGTTACGATCTCGCGCTGAGGGATCGCGACTACATCAAGGAGCTGGTGACCCACCATGTAGGTGGGTATCTTAAAGTGGCGCCAGAACATACCGAAAGCGCACCGCTGCAGGCGATGATGAAGCCGGGGATCGAGCTCTATGATCAGTTTCGGCTGCTATTTGACCGTTTTTCGCAGGAGGCGGGAAAAGAGCAGTACCTTATCCCCTACTTCATCAGTGCCCACCCCGGCACAGGGGATCACGATATGGTGGCTCTCGCCCTGTGGTTGAAGCGGCAGAAACTCCGGCTGGATCAGGTGCAGAACTTTCTCCCGGCACCGATGGCGATCGCTACCACCATGTACCATAGTGGCCGCAATCCGCTGCTGCGGGTCACTGCAGCGGCGGCTGCGGTGGTGGTACCAATGGGAGGGCGGGTTCGACGGATCCATAAGGCGTTTCTCCGTTACCACGATCCCCATAACTGGCCGCTGCTCCGTCAGGTGTTGACGCGCATGGGGCGGGAGGCGCTTATCGGTAGCGGTCGGCAGAGTCTGGTGCCCGCTGCAACTGGGGGAGGAGAGGGGAAGAGCGCGGGGCCGCAACCCAAAAGCAAGGGGCAACCATCGCGAAAAAAGAGCCGTAGAGGCCGTAGTCGGAGATGAGCCGAGCGAGAGAGCGGTTAGCTGTTGTTGTCGACAGGCGTGATGAGGGCGAGAATACCGAGCATCGGGTGGTCGATGAGATGGATCTCCCGACTGCGCATCTTGCGCGACTGACGAAGAGAGATCCGTGGCGGTAGCGCTGTTCGAGTGTCATCCATTCCGAGCGTTGTCGAAATCGGCATCTCGCCACTACCGGTGGAGAGAATGAGCGACTCCACCTCCGCTGTTTTGAGTGGCACGGGGGCGGATCGCGGTGAGAGGGGCTGGGTGCGGGCAGCACGCTCCTGACCGAGATAGTCGAGGTCAAACGCAAGATGGAGATAGCGGCCGAGGGTGATGGTGACGGTACCATCAAAATAGGCGGGAGATGATGACGCGCTGCGCTGTAGTGCATTTTGATACGCTTCACGCAACACAAAGGAGCGTCCTGAACCACTGCCGCTGGCATCTCCCCCCGGATGGGGCGTAGGAGATGCCAGCTCCTCCTCCCCCTGATAAGCATCGACGGCGACCTCTACTTCGTTACGAAGGGAGTCGTAAAGATGGATCGGCGGGGCGGTTTTGCCGGTGGTTAACCGCTGTCTCCACGCCGTGTGGAGGAGGAGACGGTACTCCCGTTGTCGCCGCAGTCGGCTGGCAAGGGAGGTCAGCAGATACTCTTCAGGAGGGAGAATGGCATAGGGTGTGGGGGCAACCACCGGCTGGTTCGACGAGGGAGCCTCTCTCCCGGAGCCGGAACGATCCGAGAAACGGCTAATGCGGGGGTAGGGGAGGAGTTCAACTCGATTTGCCGTCTGTTGCCGAGGCGCCTCGCTACCCCAGTGTTCATCTTGATAAAACTCACTCCCCGGCTGCTGAAACAGGATGAGCTCGATGTCGTAGAGACGATCTTCAGCAGAAACGGTGGTGAGCCAGAGGATCCACGCTGTCCCCAACCAGAGATGGAGACTTTTCACCTCCTACGACTCCTGCTCTTCACTGCGCAGACACAACCGCTTTTCTACCGCCATCACCGCCGCCTCAACCCGGGAGTGGAGGCTTAGCTTGCGCAGAACCGCTTTCACATGAAGCTTCACCGTGCCGTCCGAGATCCCGAGATTTTTGGCGATCACCTTATTACTCTGACCCTCCGCCACCAGACAGAGGATCTCGCGCTCTCTCGGGGTGAGCTCAGCAAAGGGGGAGGGCTTGAGTGGCTCCTCCTCAATCCCTTCACTCTGAATCACCCGGGTGAGGATGGGGAGAAGCTCGGGAGCGACAGCGGTCTCACCCTTCATCACATTGCGCAGCGCCTTCACCAGCTCTGAAGGCTCCATATCCTTCAGCAGATAGCCTTGGGCGCCCCCCCGTAGCGACTCCACCAGATCCTGCTCTTCATTACTGGTGGTGAGCATGACAATAGAGGCGGTATAGCCGGTGGCCCTCAGCCCTGCCAGAACCTCCAGTCCGCTCATCTCTGGCATCCGCATATCGAGCAGGAGAATATCGGGGCGCACCTCACGCGCCTTCATAAAGCCGTCACGACCGTTGCCAGCCGTGGTGACCACATTAATCCCGTGGCGTTCGAGCAGGGTCTCCAGTCCGCTGCGAAAGAGGGTATGGTCATCGACAATGAGCACCCTCATCGCCGCCTCTGCCGGAGTGGGGGGGGGATTGAGGGTTTCATATGAGTGCAAAGTGTCTCTCCTGAGGAACCTTATCGTGGGGTTGGGAAAAGGACAATTGTACCCGAGTCCCCTCTCCCGGTTCACTCTCAATTCGCAGTTTTCCTCCCAAATGCTGCGCCCGTTCCTGCATGATGGAGAGACCGAGGTGCTCCCCCGGGTGGCCGCTGAACGCCGGTTTATCCATACCGACCCCGTCATCCTCAATCAGTAGGGTAAAGTCACCATCATCGCTGCAGCGGATCAGCACTCGCACCGTATTGGCGCGGCTATGTTTACGGACATTGTTGAGCGACTCCTGAATAATGCGGATCACCTGTAGTTCAAGGTTGGCGGGAAGATCGCTATCTTTCCACTCATTCTGCAGCAGGACATGCATCCCGGTCTGATGGCGGAATTTACTGATCAGATCCTCTAGCGCGGGGAGAAGGCCGTTGGTTCCCAGAGGGGCACGGAAATGGGCGAGGAGTTCGCGCAGCTCCATATACGCTTCATCCAACCCCCCTTTTATCTGACTGATTTCATTGCGGGTATCCTCAAGAGACTGTACCGAAATAGAGTCATCCAGCATTGAGATCTGAAAGCGGAGGCTGGCGAGGGTCTGGGCCAGGGAGTCGTGCAGTTCGTGGGCAAGGGTATTTCGCTCTTTAATGATGGTGTGGCGTTTGGAGGTCTCATCCAGGCGAACCTGTTCAATGGTGATCCCCAGATGTTGGCCGATACTGGAGAAGAGCGCCTTGAGATCCTCTTCTGGATTGAGATCATCGTGACCGATAAACAGGCTGTAGATCCCCAGTTTGCGTCCACGGTAGAGGAGAGGGATAGCGATGAGCTCCACCCCTTTATCGATAAAGATCTCTTTTTGAACCAGACTGTTACAGGGGGTGAGGTCGCGTTGAAACAGCACCTCGTTCGAGGTGAGGGCGTTACCACAGAGACAACGGTGGAGGGGGATGATCCGTTCACGGATCAGCGTCGCCTCATCAATGCCCCGACTGGCGAATAACACCAACTGTTCACGGCTGTCGAGGATACGGATGATCCCGGCACGGGCGAGTACCAGATCCTCCATCGCCTTGAGAAACTCCTCCAGCAATTCGGGGAGATCGCGCGACGAGTTGAGCACCGTGGCGACCTGATAGAGGATCTGTAATGAGTTGGTCTTCTGCTGAAACTTCTCCTTCTGGCGGCGGATCTCCCCATTGAGGTTGTAGAGCTGGTTGCTATGCTCCTCCAGCAGACAATTGACCGAATGCGCGAGATTACGCACCAGCTCATCGCCATCCTCGGCAACTGCCCCATCAACCTCTCTGCTATCCAACTTCTGCAGCGCCTGATCAAGCTGCTGTGCAGGGAGTAATAGCTGTTGCTGTAACCATCGCTGCTGCAGCAGTAGGGCGGCCATCGCGATTAGAGCCAGGGATAGCAGCATCCAGTGGTTATAATCGCTGAAGATCCCCGCTGCAAGGAGGATCAGAACGCCACCTTGGAACCGCGGTAGCCAGCGCAACAGAGGTGGTATCAACGAATTGGGTAGCGCGACTCCTAGCTGCTGCAACCGCTACAGCCACCGCTGCTGCAGCTTCCCCCTTCCCCACCCGGAGGGGTACAATTTTTATCGTTGGGGTTGATAAAGATAAAGTGATATTGCCCCGGTTCCATCTCGACATAGTCGAGGGTGGCACCATTAAGATAGGGGGCATACTCGGCACTAAAGACCACACTCAAATCGCCGAAGGTGTAGCTGACATCCTCCTCTTTCGCCTCGTCAAACCCCATGCCGTAGTTGAACCCCTCCTCTTCGGGGCGAACCGCCAGCCTTAGTGCCAGCCCCGAATTCCCACTCTGGGCGGCATCCTGCTGAATCTTCTTAACTGCACTGACGGTGACTGTAATCATAATTTACTCCGGTGGTGAAAATGGTGATGCTTGTCTTGCTCTCTAAGCTAGTTCGGGGCACCCCGACCCAACAGAGGCGCAGAGGATGCAGTTACCGGAAGACAAGCGTGGGTGGTGGCGGGCGAAAACGGTGGTGCCCAAAAGCCGATAAGTGCGACGATCGAGCGTTATGAAGCCTTTGAATAGAGTGACTATTCATGCGGCTTCACGCCTTGAATAGCCACACTTCTCGACTCCCTGAAATCCACTGTTTCCAACTGTCTTGGGTATTAAAGGGTGATCCGAAGGTAACCGTTCAGACCCCATCACCTGATCTCCCTCTCCCAGCGGGAGAGGGTAGGGGTGAGGGTTAAAAAAGCAG
>JADFYS010000112.1 GCA_015232955.1 Gammaproteobacteria bacterium | reverse complement strand
TCAGGATCCCCACAGTCGATGCGGCCGCGCGATATTTATAATGAGATGAATAATCTCTTCTTTGACGGGCGTGAGCCGCATCCTGATGAGGTTGAGGCGATGTTTGAAGAGGGTGGGGAAGATCTGATGAGGAGGTTGATGCATATGATGGAAGAGCTTGAGAAAGGGGGCAGGAGAAGATGAGAGATCCCTATCGACTTCTGGATCTTGAACCGACGACCGATGATGATGCAGCGATTAAGCGCGCCTATCTCCAAAAGGTTCGGCAGTATCCACCCGAGCAGGCGCCACAACAGTTTCAGGAGATTCGTGCCGCCTTTGAATCTGTGGAGACAGAGCGTAAACGGCGAGAGCATCGGCTCTTGGCGAGGGGAGAGGTGAGTGCAGAAGAGGTGATTGAACAGCTTCTGCGTGGGGCGGCAAGCCACCCCTTTACCCGCCCGCAGCGTGGCGATCTTCTCGCGGCGCTGGTGGCAGAGATCGGGGTGGTTGAGGGAGAAGAGGGCGATGGATAAGGCGTCGTTACTGCAGGCGTTTGCCACCTACCTTGACCAGAGTAGTGGAGAGGCGTCAGAGGATGAGACGAAGGAGATCGATCTCCACACCCTGTTTACCGAGATGGCCGCCCTGAGGACAGAGGTTCGTACCGAGTCGCGTCAGTTTAAGACAGCACTCGA
Organism: Gammaproteobacteria bacterium; assembly: GCA_015232955.1. Classification (GTDB taxonomy): domain Bacteria; phylum Pseudomonadota; class Gammaproteobacteria; order Thiohalomonadales; family Thiohalomonadaceae; genus JADFYS01. Next base: position 5,823 of record JADFYS010000112.1, on the reverse strand, counting down.
GGAGTTTCACAGTTATAGCACCCTGTTGGGGGAGAATCAGAGAGCGCTTGAGCAGTCGCAACGAGAGAACAGATCCCTAATCGAAGAGCAGTTACAGGGAGAGCTGAAAGAGCTCCTGCTCAATCTACTCGAGATCTATGACCGGATGGCGGTGGGGTTAGAGAGCCTGAACGGCTTTAAGCCGGGTCTTTTTGGTGGAAAAAAGGCGCTCTCCTTTATCGGGGCGATGGCTGAGGGTCAGGGGATCACCCTGCGCCGTATCGAGCAGCTGCTTGAGCGACAGGAGGTGAGTGCCATTCCCGCACTGGGTGAAAAGGTCAACCCCCGCCTGATGAAGGTGGTGGAGGTGGTAGAGAAGCAGGGTGTGGACGACGGTGTGGTGACAGCAGAGTACAAAAAAGGGTTTATTTGGCGTCAAAAACTGTTAAGGACAGCAGAGGTTGCGGTCAATAAAGTGTCTACCGCCGAAGGGTAATCAACAGCAGTCAACAGAGGGTTTAGTGGAAATGACAACAGAGGTAATTATCGGTATCGATCTCGGTACAACCAACTCCGAAGTGGCGGTGGTGGAGAATGGACAGGTGACCGTTATCGCCTCGGAGGAGGGGCGAATACTCCCCTCTGTCGTCGGTCTGGATGATCAGGGTGAACTCCTGGTAGGGGAGGCAGCGCGTAATCAATATGTCCTCTATCCGGAGCGGACTGTGCGCTCGGTAAAACGGCTGATGGGCGAAGATACCCTGCTCACTCTCGGAAGCGAGAGCTACTCACCGCAGGAGATCTCGGCGATTATCCTCAAACGGCTAAAACAGATCGCCGAGGAGTACCTGGGCCATGCGGTCGCCAAGGCGGTGATCACTGTGCCGGCATACTTCTCTGATGCTCAGCGTCAGGCGACGCGAGAGGCGGGAGAGATGGCGGGGCTGGAGGTGGTGCGCATTATTAACGAACCGACCGCTGCCGCCCTCACCTATGAGTCGCAGCCCGACAGCCGGCGCAAGGTGCTGGTCTACGACCTTGGCGGGGGGACTTTCGATGTCTCTGTGGTCAATATCGAACAGGAGGTGGTAGAGGTCCTCTCCAGCCACGGTAATAACCACCTTGGTGGTGATGATTTTGACAATAAGATCGTCGATTTTCTGCTACAGGAGCTTCAGAAGCAGCATGGAGTCGACCTGGTGAACTCCTCTCAGGGGATGGCAAGGATTCGTAGCGCTGCCGAGCGGGCGAAGATCGCCCTCTCTGAGGCCCCTTTTGTCCAGATTGAGGAGGAGTATCTCACCGAAAAAGAGGGCAAGCCGATCCACCTTACGCTTGAGTTCTCCCGCCAGCAGTTTAATGAGATGATTGAGGGGTACATTAACGAAACCCTGGAGGCGACCCACATCGCCCTTAAGGATGCAGGCATGGCAGCATCCGAGGTGGACAAGGTGCTGCTGGTAGGGGGGAGTACCAAATCTCCGATCATCCGAGAGAGACTCTTCCGCGAGTTCGGGGTCGAGGCGCACGGTGAGGTCAATCCCGATCTCTGTGTAGCCACCGGGGCGGCGATTCAGGGGGGATTGATTAACCACAGTAATATTGCAACGGTGCTGGTGGATATCACCCCGTACACTTACGGGACCAGTGCCATTGGTGAAATCGACGGCAACTACACGGTGGATATGTTTGTTCCGGTGATTCGAAAAAATTCGCCACTCCCCCTTCGCAAAAGCGAGGTCTTTTATACCAACTTTGATGGACAGGATTCGGTGAAGGTCGACATCTATCAGGGGGAGTCAAAGCACGCTTCAGACAATATCCTGATTGGTGAATTTATGATCCATGGGCTGCAGGATGTTCCTGCCGGTAACCCGATTGTGCTCACCCTCAATCTCGACCTCAACGGTATCCTCCATGTGATTGCGGTCGAAAAAGAGACCGGGTTGGAGATGGGGATCACCATTGAGAATGCGATGGCGAAAAGTGGATCAGAAGATCTTCGCCACGCTCAAGAGCGGATTAGTGCCCTCTTTCCCGAAGGGGAGGCACAACCTCAAGCCGAAGTTGAGGTGGAAGAGGTTGAGGAAGAAGATCCACTCATCACCAAGGCTCGGCAGCTGATGCTGCGCGGTGAAGCGATGATGAAAGAGGCCAATGAGGACGATCGTGCCGATCTCGGGGATCTGATAGAGGCGATCCAGGATGCGCTGGATGATAACGACATGGCAGCGGTGGAGCGTTACAGCGAAGAGCTTGGTGACATCATCTACTACCTTGAGAGTTAACCGCGGATGGATCGCTGTCCGATCTGTCGCAACCGCGCCCCTGCGGCGGAGTGTAGCCGTTGTGGCGCCGATCTCTCTTCACTGCTCAGGCTAGAGCAGCAGGCACAACGGCTGGTGGAGAGCGGGATCACTCTCCTCCGCCTTCGCCACTATGAGGGGGCGCTTCAGCTGTTGAGCAGCGCCCTGCGGCAGCAGTACCATCCGCTGACCGAGAAGTTGGCGGCAATGGCTGGGGAGGCGCAGCTCAAAGCGGCAATCGCAGCGATGCTGCGCCAGGATTGGGCCGAAGCGAAGCGCTCTACCGAGTCGCTGCTTCGGTGGGGGCCGAGAGAGGCCCAAGATCAGTTACTGGCAGAGCAGTTGGCCGGTTTTATCGAACAGCAGCGAAGGCTTCGTTCTTAAAGACGAAAAAAAGGGCGGTCATCGAACCGCCCTTTTTATTGCCTTACTGTAGCGAGGCTTCCTGTTTACTGATCGTCCGAGTTGGTGGTGTTAATCAGTTTGACCACTTTCATCGACAGATAGACGATAACGACAATCGCACCAACGACTGATAGCGTTGACATCAACGCAACCGGATCTTCAAAAAGTGTTGCAAAGTCCATTGTAGGCTCCTTTTCTTGTCAGAGTTTCCCCCCTGCCCAGAACTATCGGGCAGGAGGGGTTCAGTCTTGGTTACTGGCCACCGCCAAGTTTGTAGACATAGACCGCCAGCTTCTTGATGTCGGTCTCACTCAGTTTGGTGCCACCAAACTTGGGCATCTCTGCATTCCGAGTGTTGGGGTCAGACGCATCATTCACACCGTGGGCGATGGTGTATTTGATGCTGGCCAACTGATCCTCTTCCTCAAAGCGCCAGATGGCATCGGTGAGATTTGCAGAGCCGAGAGGCGCCATCCCCTTCCCGTCTGCGCCGTGACAGGCAAAACACGCCTTGGCCATATACAGCGGCTCTTGGGTCGGCTTACCGTTATGGATCGCCTCTGCCAGCTTATCGATTTCGGCGCTGGAGAGGCTCTTACCATGGGCGGTCATCACCCCTTTGCGGCCGTTGGTGATGGTCTGGACGATGGTGTTGATATCACCACCATAGAGCCAGTCATCATCCGCGAGAACGGGGTAATCGGGGTTACCCGCACCACCGGTACCGTGACACGCTGCGCAGTTGTCACCAAACAGCACCTTGGCTGAACGGAGGACATAGTTACTCAGCTCGTCATCAGCCAGGATTGCTGCCGCAGACATTCCGGGCAGCTTATCCTCGTACTTGGCGCGAACCTGCTCGATCGCTTTCAGGTCTGCCTCATACTCGCCGATAGAGGTCCAGCCGGTAAGTCCCTTGAAGTGGGTCTCCAGCAGAGGCCATGACGGATACCAGAGGGTGTAGACGACCACCAGGATCCAGCTGAGGTGGAAGCCGATGCGCCACCACGAAGGTGGATCATTGGTAAGCTCACGCAGATTGTCATCCCAGATATGGCCAGTGTTTGACTCATTGGGAAATGGGTTGTTATCACTCATTATCTCTTTTCTCCAATTTGCTGGCCTCTTCGCCATCGGGTCCATCGACCAGATAGCGTTGAGATTCCAGACTCTTTTTGTTTTTGGGGTGCAGTATCAGAACATACGCAACTACCATCAGGACAAAGACGCCCACAGTCAGGATCATACCGATCCAGTCGTGGAGGGTCATCGCTGCCCAGTCGGTATCAAAATAGTCCATAAGACTACTCACGATAGCTGATATTTTCGTCAAAGTTGACCATGGTACCCAGAACCTGAAGGTAGGCGATTAGTGCCTCCATTTCGGTCTTGCCGGCCACTTCACTCTCTGCTGCAGCGATATCGGCGTCGGTATAGGGAACACCGATCATCTGCATTGCTGCCATCCCACCGCTGGCAATAGAAGGATCTGCCATATTTTTGTTGAGCCAAGGGTAGTTGGGCATAACCGACTCTGGAACCACCGAACGCGGAGCGATCAGATGTTGTTTGTGCCACGCATCGGAGTACTTTTCACCCACCCGAGCGAGATCCGGGCCGGTACGCTTGGAACCCCACTGGAAGGGGTGGTCATACATCGACTCGGAGGCGAGCGAGTAGTGACCATACCGCTCTTTCTCGTCACGGAAGGGGCGAATCATCTGAGAGTGACAGGTGTAGCACCCCTCACGCAGATAGATCTTTCTTCCGGTGAACTCGAGCGCGGTATAGGGACGAACCCCATCTCCCGCTTTCCAGTCGGAGAGTTTCTGCCCCTCCTCCCGTTGCCAGAGGATCTCCGGGTGCTGATTGTGCTCCATCGTCCCCTTGAGGTAGAAGAGTGGAACGATCTCCACCAGTCCACCTACCGAGAGAAGGATTAAGAGCATGAAGAACATCAGGAAGACATTGCGTTCAATGGTATCCTGAAATTTGGTTGAGTGAATTTTATCAGACATGGTCTTAACGACTCCTTAGGTTTACGCGGTTGCAGGCGAGGCAGACGGGCTGCGCTCACTGGCCGGTTGGGTGATGGTCATCACGACATTAAAGAGCATTACGACCGCACCACCGAAGTAGATCATTCCACCGACAGCACGCATCGCGTAGTAGGGGTGCATCGCCGCAACAGACTCAGCGAAGGTGTAGGTGAGGGTGCCGAACTCGTCGTAATCACGCCACATCAGACCCTGCATGATCCCGGAGACCCACATTGCGGTGATATAGACCACAGTACCGATAGTCGCCATCCAGAAGTGAAGATTTACCAGCTTGGCGCTGTACATCTCGGTGTTCCAGAGCTTCATGATCAGATGGTAGAGGGCACCGGCACCCACCATAGCTACCCAGCCCAGGGCGCCGGAGTGGACATGACCTACCGTCCAGTCGGTGTAGTGAGAGAGGGCGTTGACCGTCTTCGCCGACATCACAGGACCTTCAAAGGTAGACATCGCGTAGAAGGCGAGAGACATCACCATAAAGCGCAGGACATAGTCAGTACGCAGTTTGTCCCAGGCACCAGAGAGGGTCATCATCCCGTTGACGGCACCACCCCAGGAAGGGATGATCATCGCTAGGGAGACGGCAGCACCAAGAGAGCCGGTCCAGTCAGGCAGAGCGGTGTACTGCAGGTGGTGCGCACCCAGCCAGACATAGCCGAACATCAGCGCCCAGAAGTGGAGCACCGACAGACGATAGGAGAAGACCGGACGACCCGCCTGCTTCGGAACGAAGTAGTACATAATACCGAGGAAGCCACCTGTGAGGTAGAAGCCCACCGCATTATGACCATACCACCACTGAATCATGGCGTCCTGGACTCCGGAGAAGAGGGAGTAGGAGGAGAAGAGGGTGACCGGGATGGCGAGGCTGTTGACCACATGAAGATAGGTGATCATCACCATCATCCCCATGAAAAACCAGTTGGAGACATAGATGTGGCTGGTCTTACGGTTGGCAACAGTCATGACAAAGTTGAGGGTGTAAGAGATCCAGACCACTGCAATCATCAGGTCGATCGGCCACTCCAGCTCGGCATACTCCTTCCCTTGGGTCAGACCCAGAGGGAGGGTAA
>JADFYS010000111.1 GCA_015232955.1 Gammaproteobacteria bacterium | reverse complement strand
CCTTACGCGAAGAGAACAATATTCGCGATGCCCGCGCCGCCATCGCTCGGGTCTCTATCGACGACAACCGCTACCCTACCCTGGAGGAGAAGCTGCAGAAGGTGATTGAGCAGATCACCTCACTCCATGAGATCGGTGCCCTGCCCAAGGGCGACTTCGCCATGCTGGATCCCGATGATCCTGATTATTTGGTGATTCAGGGGGTTACGGGGTTTTCGGACTACATCTACAGCGCATGTAAGCGCATTCACATCCCCAGCTCCAACTGCCTCTGTGCACAGGTGATACGGGAAAACCGCGATCTCTACTCCCTCCACTCCAACCACAATCACAACCATGGGGTACAAGACCCCAAACGACCGACAGGGGTTGATCACGGCCACGCCATTCTGGTGTTGCGTAATGACAGCGGCAAAGCGATTGGGGTGCAGAACCTTTATATCCGCAGCCCATATGAAGAGACCGACCCGCACAAGGCGAGTACCGAAACGGAAGCGGATCAGATACCGCGAGGTACCGCATTCCTTGACGATTGTCGCCGCGAGGTAGAGGTCCTTATCAGCCGCTTTAACGCCCGCCGTGAGCTGGAAGAGGCACACCATAAGCAGAATGAACTGCTACAGCTGGTGATGCGAGACCACGAAATCATCCAGAATATGATGGCTGCGATCGTGGTGTTTGATGATTGTGGTGAAATTATTTCGTTTAATCCCGCCTTTTGTGACAGCATACAACAGAGTGAAGAGGCCATTTACGGCAACGCAGTCGACTTTACCGAAGTGCGGGAACAGCTACATCAGCTATTCATAAGAGCACAGCAGGCTGAAGATGGTGCCTATGTAGAGTTGGTCAATATCCGCCGCAGTGATGGCGGACTATTTAAGGCCAACCTCGGCATTCGTCGCATTCGTGTGAATGATGTCAAAGATGAGTATATCTGCATCTTTACTGATGCCGCCAAAGCGATTGAGGGGCTGGAGGAGTTGGCCTTTACCGATGCCCTGACCGGACTTCCCAATCGACTGCTGTTCGATGAGCGGCTGCGTCAGGCGCTGCATGAGTCGCTTCGTGATCGCACCGGGGTGGCGCTGTTCGCACTGGATGCCAGCTTTCTCAAATGGTACAACGACTCCCTTGGTGGGCATGCTGCAGGTGATGCGATGCTAAAAGAGGTGGCTTTGCGCATCAAAAGTCACCTCCGCACCTCCGATACTGTTGCACGCATTGGTGGCGATGAATTCGGCATAATTCTGCGCGATATTGCAGCACCAACCGCGCTGGAGGCGTTTAACCGGAAGATCCTTGATACCCTCAACCAGCCCTTCGTTTATAACGGTATCGATGCCTGCATTCGTGCCGGAATTGGGGTCACCATTTTTAACAGTGAGGAGGCTCTCTCTCCAGAGGAGCTGTTCGATAGGGCAGACACCGCAATGTATGTCGGCAAGTTTCGCGGTAAGGGACCACAATTAATGAAAAAGCGCGATGTCACCCTTGAGGAGATTCGCGGCAGTCAAAGCCATATCGCCTTTTACCGAAGCGGCATGCAACGACCTGAGGTCAGCATCGATGAGCAAGATCCTTCACGCCTGCGGGTAATGGACGAATTTGGACAGCGGTGGGAGACGGTTCTGTCCTGAGTATGAAAAGAGAATAAGATAATCCTGAAATCCGCAGTTGGAGACCGTGAAGGGTGCGTTTGTGGCATGGCCACCCACAGGGTTGCCAGTTAGCTCTTTTCTTCCGCTTCAGGCAATGATCCCTTTTTTCTTGGTTGAAAAAGCCCTAAACTTAGACCACTTCAAACTACAGTTCTCCCACTGATGTCGCAACCTGCCAATAAACAGAGTCTCTCCTTTTTTGCCGCTGACGCTTTTGCCTATGTCAAAACCTATGACTCTCTGCGGCCGAAGTCACTGGATCAGATCCGCGCCCTTAAGGACCGCTTTGAGAAGCAGTTCTGGGAGGGTGGCAATATGGATCCCAATTTTGATGTCAAGATCCACGCCTATAACGACGCCATCTCCAGCAAACTTGAGGGGAAAGAGCCGGGACTGGTTCAGCTCGACAGTGAGGGAGGACTATTTCAGGAGACCCAAAACAAACTCCAGGAGCAGGAGGAGCTGATCAACACCCTGAAAAAAGAGCTCATGTCTAGCCAGGGGAAACTGCAACAAGCCAACTCCAGTCAGAGTGGCATGGAACAAGATATTGAAAGAAAAACAAAAATTATTAAAGAGTTACAACACAGAATTGGTAATCTTCATGATGTCATTCGCATCAGTGGTATCGCTGCGATGATGATCTTCTTTATTCTTCTCTACATGATCGTCTGGAGTTAATTATTGTGAAACCCCTGCGTAAAGCCGTCATCCCCGTTGCCGGTCTCGGTACCCGTTTCCTTCCTGCAACCAAAGCGATCCCGAAAGAGATGCTCCCTGTGGTGGACAAACCCCTGATTCAGTATATTGTTGAGGAGGCGTCCGAGGCGGGGATCACCGATCTGATTCTGGTCACCCACTCCGATAAATCGGCCATTGAGAACCATTTTGACAAACGCTACGAGCTTGAAAGCGAGCTTATTCGCCGCGGTAAGACCGATCTCCTCGAGATCAAACGGGGCACCACCCCGGAGAATATCCGCATCATCAGCGTTCGTCAGCCCGAGGCACTCGGTCTGGGACACGCCGTACTCTGTGCCGAACCCGCCATCGGAGATGAACCGTTCGCAGTACTTCTGCCCGATGTCCTGATGTACCATCCCCACAAAGGGTGCCTAAAACAGATGGTCGACTCCTACAACCGCACCCACACCAGTATTATCGCTCTCACCGAAGTGGCGATGGATGAGGTGGAGAAGTACGGTATTGCCGATGTTGAGGGGAGTGATCTCCGTATCGCGGGGATGGTGGAGAAGCCAAAACCAGAAGATGCGCCCTCCAACCTCTCCATCGTTGGCCGTTACATCTTCACCCCGCGCATTATGGAGATCCTCAAACAGACCAAAAAAGGGGCTGGAGGAGAGATACAGCTCACCGATGCCATGGCAGAGCTGCTGCGCTATGAGGTGATGTTCGGCTTCACCTTCGACGGTGTTAGTTACGACTGCGGTGATAAGCAGGGGTTCCTTCAGGCCAATGTTGAGTATGCCCTACGCGACAAGGCGTTGGGCAAAGAGTTTCGGGAGTGGCTGAAACTGTTTGCGTCGTCACTATGAACAAAAGGGAGGAGGAGCAGCGTAGTGATGCTGTGAACTCCCTCACCGTCGCCCGCTGTGTCGAGGCGATCTGTAACTGCGGCTGCAACGCCGTACGCGCCACCATTACCGCCCTCGAAGAGGGGCATGAGGTGAGCCAGAGCGCTGCCCTGACACCACAAGAGCTGCAGATGTTACTCAACGAGCTAAAGGCGGTCATGGCCGTCTACGATGAGCGATAGCTACGCGCTTGGGACAAAGCCGGGCCAGTAGAGATCACTCTCGCCGGTGACAAAAAAGTGGGGGTTGAGCAGATGGTCACGGCTGTTGTAACGCAGGGGGTGGAGCGCGAGATCGCTCACCCTTCCCCCCGCCTCCTCCACCACACACTGTGCAGCGGCGGTGTCCCACTCTGAAGTCGGGCCAAAGCGGGCGTAGATGTCCGCTCCACCCTCAGCCACCAGGCACGATTTGAGGGCGCTCCCCAGACGAATGATCTCATACCCGGGTAGGCGCTCACAAAACTGCTGCAGCAGTGGCGAATGGGTCGAGCGACCGCAGGTGACCACAACCCGCTGCGGATCACAGCGTCGAACATGAATTGGGTGGGGCGAAGAGCCTCGTTCCCCTTTCCAGGCACCAAACCCCCGGGCCGCATAGTAAAACATCCCGGTAATAGGGGCATAGATCACCCCCAAAACCGGGCAGTCTCGCTCCATTAGGGCGATATTGACCGAAAACTCTCCGGTTCGGTTGATAAAATCGCGGGTACCATCAAGGGGATCTACCAGCCAGTAGCGCCCCCAACTCTGGCGCTCTGCGGTGGTTATCCCTTCAGACTCTTCAGAGAGACAGGGGATTTCCGGGGCGATGATACTCAGCCCAGCGACAATGAGATCATGGGCAGCATAGTCGGCGATAGTCACCGGGGTGTTGTCACTCTTCTGCTCAACACAACACCCTTGATCATAGATTTCGACGATCTTCTCCCCAGCAGCGATGGCGAGATCCAGGATCGGTTGCAAGTAGTGCTCATACGCCGCCATCGGTCTCTCCCTGAGGGGTGGAAAGCGGAGAGAGCGGTGGTGCTTCTGCCCGTTCGCGAAAGAGATCCCGAGTCATATAGAGGGCGGCGATGGTTCGCGCTTCACTACAATCCTCTCGCGCAATCAGGAGTTCGAGTTCACTGAGGCGACACGGCACAACCTCCAGCTCCTCCGGTTCATCCCCTTGCGTCCGATAAGGGTAGAGATCCTCTGCCACCACAATGTGCGTCATGTGACGCAGATAACCGGGGGCAACACTCATTGAGGTGAGGTGGGTAAGCCTCTTTGCGCCATAACCAACCTCTTCACTCAACTCTCTTCCCGCCGCCTCGAGCTGGCTTTCACCAACATCAATCTTGCCTTTAGGCAGAGTCAGTTCATAACGCTCCACCCCAACAGCATATTCGCGAACCAGAAGAACCGTCTCACTATCGAGCATCGGCACAATAAGAATCGCACCTTGAGGAGAACCGACAAGACGCTCATAATCGGCCTCTACCCCGTTGGCAAAGCGGAGAGAGACCCCCTCTACCTCAAAGAGCCGAGTCTGGGCCAGAGTCCGGGTTGCTACAATTTTCGGGATATTGGGCAAGGCAGTGACGCTCCGCTTCTGCTTTAATCGCCCCATCATAGCGGTAAAACGAGAACGATGACAAGAGAACTATTGCAGTGGGATGAGATCACAACGGTGATGCTCGATATGGACGGCACCCTGCTCGATCTCCATTTTGACAACCACTTCTGGCTCCACCATGTGCCGCTGCGCTATGCCGAAAAGATGCGCATCCCTCTGCATGAGGCGAAAAGAGAGCTTCAACGGCGTACAGAAGCGGTGGCAGGCAGACTTGAATGGTACTGTCTCGACTACTGGAGTCGGGAGCTGGATCTCGATATCGCCCTGCTCAAGGAGGAGGTGAGTCACCTGATTCAGATCCACCCTCATGTCATCCCCTTCCTCTCCCGGGTGAAAGAGCGGGGTCACCCCCTGCTGCTGGTCACCAATGCCCACCATAAAAGCCTGGCGCTAAAGCTGGAATTGACCCACCTTGGGGGCTACTTCAACGAGATTATCACCACCCACGACTTCGGTCTCGCCAAGGAGAATCCAAACTTCTGGCAGAGGTTACAGCAGCGGCTCCCCTTCGAGCCCAAACGAACGCTATTTGTTGACGACAGTCTACCGGTGCTCACCTCTGCTCACCGTTTTGGCATCCGCTGGCTGGTCGCCATCGATCGCCCGGATAGTAGAGGACCTCAGCGCCAGACCACCCCCTTTAGCGCAATCAGCAGCTTCGAATCCATCCTCCCCCCTTCCTTAAAACTCCCTCTCCCATTGGGAGAGGGCCGGGGTGAGGGCTAAAACAGATTAGGGGAGTGAATGGTTACGATTTGAGAGACAAAAAAAGGCGGCTGTTAAACAACAGCCGCCTTTCCCTCTGTTTCGATCAGATCCGAAGCCTATAGCTGCTCCGGACAGGATCCAGGCCTCTACTACTGGGCTGCAGGCGCCTCAGCAGGTGCTGCTGGTGCTGCAGGAGGGGGAGGTGGCATGTAACCATAAGGTGCAGGTGGGTAACCGTAGCCATAAGGGGCACCACGATAGCCGTTGTAACCGTTATAGCCATTGTAGCCGTTATAACCGTTCCAGCCGTTATAGCCAGAGCCACGACCATCATAGGCGTTATAGCCACGACCTCTGCCGCTACCACGGGCATTTCCGCTCATTCCGAAGTTGAATGAACCGTCCATGTCGCCGCTACCGTCGCCATAACCATCACCATAGCCACTTCCGTAACCACTACCGTTGCCATAGCCATTGTTATTCCAGTTGTTGTTGTTTCCACCCCAACCGTCGTTGTTCCACCAAGCGTGGGAGACTGTTGCAACAGAGAAAAGTGCTGTTGCAGCGATCACTTGAATCATTTTCATATGGGTATACTCCTAATCAAAAATTTAGGCTTAAAAAATATAGACTTAGTATCTAATGAAGATTGAAGCAGATGACGCTGTTAGTCCGTTGCAGTCGTTCAACCGTGCAATCTGCAATAAACTATAGTGCTAATAGAACCACAATTCAATAACGCCTCTCACACTCTTGCCAGACCAAGACGCCACTCGGCAGAACATCAATTCCTAAATACAAATAAATTCAGAACATCGTGCGCAGAAGTTAATCTTTCACATTAAATAGACTCGCCATAAATTTTTTGTAATTATTCCGATGAGCAGCCAGAAGTCAGTCTCTCCCGCAAAGGCGGGAGTCCGGTTACGGTGGCTCTGGATTCCCGCTTGCGCGGAAATGACGGTCGTAGCTGAATCTACCCAAGATACTTGAACCTAAAATCCGCAGTTGACCGCTGCA
>JADFYS010000110.1 GCA_015232955.1 Gammaproteobacteria bacterium | reverse complement strand
CAAGAGAGTCAAGAGAGTCAAGAGAGTCAAGAGAGTCAAGAGAGTCAAGAGAGTCTGGCGATTTCAGATGTGGCTAGCCATCTGTCCTCCCAGCCGGGTGATACAGAGCCTTCAGATTCAGAGCATCCGGCTCGGGTTGCCACGGCAGCGGCGGCTACTGATCAGAGATCTCAATCTGCTGAGCGTCTGGTACAGGAGGCTTCGGGAGAGCGGGCTGAAGTCTCTGCCCTGTCGGGGAAACCGCAAAACCCGGATCCCAAGACTCAAGCGGGTCTGGATGAGGGTGGCAGGATAAAGGGTGCGAAAGGGGATGAGAGCGATCCACTGCGCCGTTTTCAAAGTGGCTCAGCGGGAGGCGATAACGGCAAGCCGGGTCGAGAGGGGAGTGGCGAACAGGGAAAAGGGAGTGAATCACGCCAGGAGTTTAATCAGGGGCTGAAGATGATGCTCGGAAAACAGGGACGAGAGGAGGAGATCGCCATCAGTAGTGGTGTGACCAGCCGAAGTGGTGTCGGTTTCTCCTCTACCATGGCCGCAATCCATAGTGCCATCGCCACCGGTCAATCGGCGGCAATGGCGCCAGCGGTGAGCGGAGGGGGATCGCCGTTACAGGCGGTTGCGGCACAGGCTCCGCTGGGCGGTAGTGCCCCACTTTTTGAACTCTCTCCGCAGTTGCGGCAGCAGGGGTGGGATCGTGCCCTGGGGGAGCGGATGGTCTGGATGGCGCGTAATCAGGTGCAGGAGGCGAAGCTACAGCTAAACCCACGAAATCTTGGTCCGGTAGAGGTGAAGGTCACGGTCACGCCAGATCAACAGGCATCGGTCGCCTTTGTCGCCACCAATAGCGTCGCGAGGGAGGCTCTGGAAAGTGCAATGCCGAGATTAAGAGAGATGTTTGATCAGGCCGGGTTGCAGTTGGGCGATGCCGATGTCTCGCAACGGGAGCAGGGGTCGGCGCAGACCAACGACAGGGGGGAGAATAGTCGTCAACCAGGTGATCCCGGTCGCGAACAGGAGGAGTGGAGTCACGAAGGGGGAACGAAAGCGGTTCTCTATGGCGGAGGCGATAACGCTTCAGCGGTAGACTATTTTGCCTGAAATCCCTTTTAATTATATCGATACTCTTCGTTATGGCCGCAATAGCGGGTACACTACCCTGCAGCGGCCGCGGATCATCATAGAGACCTCGGCGAAGGTATAACGGAACTTAGCGCAACCTCCGCTTTGTGATACGGCGGCAGTTGCGGTACATTAGGCAGATATTTTCTAGAGAGACGGGAAGCGGGATTTGGATAACGGTTACGGCGCCTATGGACAAGTGGATCAGGAGGTTCTGGTCACGCGACATGCGCCGCTAGTAAAAAAGATAGCCTATCATCTGGTCAGTCGCCTGCCGGCGAGTGTTCAGGTGGACGATCTCATTCAGGCGGGAATGCTCGGACTGCTTGACGCGGCCAATCAGTATAAGGCGACTCAGGGGGCGAGTTTTGAGACCTACGCCACCATTCGGGTGCGCGGAGCGATGCTGGATGAACTCCGTCGTAATGACTGGGCGCCCAAATCGGTCCATAAACGGGTGCGGGATCTCACCTCGGCGATGAATGTGGTCGAGATGCGAACCGGTCGTGATGCAACGGATCGTGAGGTGGCCGAGGAGATGGGGATCTCTCTTGAGGAGTACCACTCGATACTGCTTGAAAGCAATACCCGGCGCATGACCAGTTTCGACGATATCAACTCTTCAGAGGATGATAACCGCGAACAGTTCTCTGATGAGGCCCCGGAACCGACCGAACGCATTGCAGAGGATCAGTTTCGTTCGGGATTGGCGGCAGCGATCGACTCTCTACCCGAAAGAGAGAAGCTGATCATCGCCCTCTACTATGATGAAGAGCTTAACCTGAAAGAGATCGGGATGATTCTTGAGGTGAGTGAGTCTCGCGTCAGTCAGTTGATGAGCCAGGCCCACGCTCGTCTCCGGGTGAGAATGCGCGAACATACCCAGTAGCGGGAGGTGAGAAGATATACCTATACCCCATGGACGGGGTTACGGCGTCCCGCCAATCGGGTAGTGGACAGCCTGATCCTTAACTTAATGGCATTGCCTCTCGACTCCTTCTGTTTCCAAGTATCTTGGGTATACACCTTCACCGTTTATCCTCTCTATAGATGATCTCATCTCCTCTTAGCAATAGCCAACACCACCCCTCGCTCTGGATCTACGAAGAGAACTATCACCTTTTTCAAGAGCTGCAACTCTGGTCGCGTATTGACCGACTTGCACCAGAGGCGTCGCTTGATCTCGTCTCTGCCAGTGCTGCGCCGATCATCACCCTTCAGCTACTCGAGCGTCATAAATATATGACACTTCTCTGCTGGCGCCTGCCTCTGTTGCAGGCGCAGAATCTGCCGGAGGTGGTACAACAGGTGGAGTTCCAGCTTCGCTGCTATCACGACGCCGAAGTGGTTGAGGTGATCGCATATCAGGGGGAGAGGCGAATACCGCCTCGCTACCTCAGTAATCCGCTGCGGGGCGAGCAGCTCGATGGCAAGCTGCGAGTCAATCAGTTACTACAGCTCTGCATCCACTTTGCTCTGGATCACCACTATCGTCCCGAGCCGCTCACAGAAGCGGCACTGGAGCGGGAGTGAATCGCCGTAGCTGGGTAGAGCGGGGAGCGATCTATCTACGCCTGATTCGCCTGGATCGGCCTATCGGGATCTATCTTGTTCTCTGGCCCACCCTCTGGGGGTTGTGGCTTGCCGCCGGGGGACTACCCCCGTTTCAACTGCTGCTAATTTTTGTGAGTGGGGTGGTGTTTATGCGCTCTGCCGGCTGTGCGATCAATGATTTTGCCGATCGTAATATCGATGGCCATGTCAGCCGTACCCGAACCCGCCCCCTTGCCACCGGAGAGGCCTCTCCGCGGGAGGCGTTATGGCTTTTTGCCATCCTCTCTCTTCTCTCTTTCCTGCTGGTGCTGCAGCTGAACCGATTGACGATACTTCTGTCGCTGATTGCCCTCTTTCTCGCCGCAAGCTACCCCTTTGTCAAACGGTTCACTCACCTCCCTCAGGCCTACCTCGGAGTGGCGTTCGGTTGGGCGATACCGATGGCCTTTGCCGCGCAACTGGGGGAGGTGCCACTGCAGTCGTGGTGGCTGTTTGCGGTGACGCTTCTTTGGGCGTTGGCCTATGACACGATGTATGCCATGAGTGATAAGGAAGACGATCTGAGAATCGGTGTCAAGTCGAGTGCAATCCTCTTTGGTCGCTATGATCGTTTGATTATCGCGGTAATTCAGCTATTGATTCTGCTGCTCCTCTATTATATCGGCGCTCTTTTTCAGTTGGGGAGCTACTACCTGGGGGGGGTGGGGATCGCTGCACTCTTCTTTGGCTATCAACAGCTGCTTATCGCCGATCGTGATCCGCAACGCTGTCTCAACGCGTTTCTCAACAACCACTATGTCGGGCTGGTGCTCTTTGTCGCCATCACGCTTGACTACGGTTACCGTTGATTTTTTGTGAACAGCATTGAACTCACCCTCTTTTCGAGTCGGGTGACCGCTATCTGTGAAGAGATGGGGGCGGTGCTGCAGCGGGCGGCGCTCTCTCCCAATATCCGGGATCGACTCGACTACTCGTGTGCACTGTTTGATCCCAAGGGAGAGCTGCTGGCGCAGGCCGCCCATATTCCGGTACACCTCGGGAGTATGGCCTATGCGATGGCGGATCTGGTGCAGGGGCGGGTGTGGCAGCAGGGTGAGATGGTGGTGGTCAATGACCCCTATCTGGGGGGAACCCATCTCCCGGATGTGACCTTAATCGCCCCGCTCTGTACCGCTACAGGCGTTCAGGGATTCGTCGTTAACCGGGCACACCACGCCAATATCGGCTGTGCTGCACCCGGCTCTATGCCTCTCTCGACTACGCTGCAGGAGGAGGGGGTGGTGATTCCGCCGACGGCGGTGGTTGTCGATGGCGAGATTGTTCGTAGCCGTTTTGAGCCGCTCGTCGCAGCGGTTGGCGGCAACGATTTTACAGGTGACTTTTCGGCGCAGATGGCGGCAAACCAGCGCGGTCTCACACGGTTGCAGCAACTCCTGCTGCGGATGGGAGAGGAGAGTTACCACCAAGCGGTGGTGGCCCTCAACGACTACAGTGAGACGGTGGCACGCAAGGCGCTGCAGCAGATACCCCCCGGACGCTACCGCGCCCGCGATACTCTGGATAGTGACGGCGCGGGAAATTATGACCTTCAGCTTGAGGTGACTCTAACCGTGACCGCAGACGGGGCAGTGGCTGCCGATTTTAGCGGTTCGACCTCTCAGACCAGAGGAAATGTCAACTGTCCGCTGCAGGTGACCGCAGCAGCACTCTACTATCTGCTACGGACCCTGATGCCGGCAGAGACACCGGCCTGCGCCGGCACCTTTCGTCCAGTGACGATCGTTGCTGAAGAGGGGTCACTCCTCAATGCACGCTCTCCTGCGGCAGTGGTTGCGGGGAATGTTGAGACCAGTAGCCGGGTGGTGGATCTCATCGCCGCAGCGCTGGCGGCTCTTTTGCCGCAACAGATCCCTGCTGCCAGCCACGGCTCGATGAATAATATCGCCATGGGGAGTCGCGATGACGAGCTGGGGTGGGACTATTATGAGACCATGGGTGGAGGGATGGGGGCGGGCGCCAATGGCGGCGGTTTGGATGGAGTTCAGACCCACATGACCAACACCCTGAATACTCCGATTGAGGTGGTGGAGAGCCACTACCCTCTCCGTATTCGCCGTTACGCCCTGCGTCAGGGGAGTGGTGGCAGCGGCGCTCGTCGCGGTGGAGAGGGGCTGGAGCGGGAGTATGAGTTTCTCCGCCCGACTCAGGTGACTCTGATAACCGAACGCCGCCACCACCGCCCTTGGGGGATCTGTGGTGGTGGTGATGGGTTACCCGGAGAGAATCGGCTCAACGGCACACCTCTACCAGCCAAGGTCTCTCTTCATGTTGCAAAGGGAGACCGCCTTACTCTACGCTCTGCCGGAGGTGGAGGCTATGGGGCGGAAGATGACTGACAAGATCAGCCAGCGATTCGCTATAGTCGATCAGTTGCAGGTAGATATCTTTCTGGCTGCGATCTTCCCGTTTGAGTAGAAAGCCATCGCTGACCCACTTCATAATCTGCTTCTTGCTCTTATAGAGATCGGAAGCGGGTGGTGACACCAGTTGCCGAATCACCGACTCGATCTTATTCGCGGTGATCTGCTCTGTGGCGTAGTGTTGAGCGAGGTAGTCGCGCAGATCGTCGGCAATTAAAACCGTAGCCGGATCACGATCAAGGGTCGCGCCGTGCGTATGGGGGATGCCTTCAGTGGCGAGCAGATCGATAATCGCCTGCTCCAAACGGGCTTCGGTGAAGGTCATGGTGACTCCGTTTAGATCCCTCGTTTGGCGTTTCGATAGGCCATTGCCTTAGCATCAAATGCTTCAAACGATGATTCTTCCGGTAGCGATTGCCGCCACTCGGTATAGTCAAACGGCTCCCGCTGAATCAGGGCAATAAATCGCTCTGCTTCAACATCACCCATCGTCTGCGCCAAAACCTGTACGCCCCGGCTTCTGATTTCGGTATCGGTCATCATGGTGTTGTCTCCTGAATAAAACGGATGGGATCAAAAATTTGAATGGCAGAAAAGAGGTTAGCTCGCTTTGAGATGCCTTTATCAGTGGTCAGAAAAACTTCACATCCGGCCACAATGGCACAACCCAAATGAAAGGCATCCATCTGTTTTAAGCCGATCTCCATTGCCATTTTCGCCTGTTGGCGTATTTCAGCAGAGGAGACCAGATCGACAACCGCATATTTAATCCAGCTATCAATCTGCTCTCGCCGTTCACGGTAAGGATTTTTACTGTTTTCGTACTCCAGTACATACGACCAGACCAGTTGATGATGGCCATTGCGTATATCGTCCTGGATACGGAGTTTGGCTTCGGTTTCCAGTTGAATGCGAAAGTTGGACTGGTCATCAAAGGGTCGATTAAAGCAGCAGTTATCGAGATAGAGTTTCATTGAGTTGTTTCATCATTTAAATGAGCAAAATGTTTTGCATTTAACTCATTGCAAAGCAAGCTGTAGTCGAGGTAATCATCTTTAGTTATTACAGCAGGGATACCATGTCCCTCACACATTATTTTCCAGTTCTCATCATAATCCATTTTGAAACCATGAATGATATTGAGCAAAAACACGAAACAAGACCAACCATATTTCATATTTTCGTGGAGGTAACTAAAGCGCAGTGATTCGATATTAGTTAAACCTTGACGGTTTTTGGCATGAACAGTGGGTGTTCTGATTTTTTTCATAAATAAAGTATAGGAATTCCAACCCACTGAAGCAAACTATTTGAAGTGTTTTTTGGAGGGTTTGATCCGAGGACGACAAGTCAAAAAGGGAGAACACTGAAAAAACTTCGCCCCGGCTCTGGCGATTTTTGGGAAAAATGGCTGATTTGTGGTGTCCCGCAGCCAAGTCCAAAGGGCTCTTACCGGCAAGATTCTGACGAACCTGCCGCTGTCCTATGGAAAGGGGCGATGATTACCAGGAAACCGTCTGATCCATCTCAAACTCTGGTGCCTGCTGCTCAGTTC
>JADFYS010000010.1 GCA_015232955.1 Gammaproteobacteria bacterium | reverse complement strand
ATGACATTGGATGGGGTCGGGGCAATAAATGGTGCAATCTTTCATTTCACCCCTACGGAGGGGGTGTAGCTTATACCCAAGAGAGTTGAAATCCACTGTTTCCAACTCTCTTGGGTATACCACGGGCCGTAGCCTCCCCCTCTTCGCTTTTGCTCACTCCACCGTAGAGTAAACACCACCTGCCAACGGGAGCGCATTGCGTTCCGCTCCCACACTGCCCCTCCGGAAGCCGTTACCGGTGAACTGGACCCCTTCACTCTCTTCAGTTGCAGATTTTAGAACAATGATTTCACTATCACTTTAAAATCTGTAATAGAATAAATCCCATATGGTCAGCGGAACAAACTCACAATACTCCAGCCCGAGACGACTCTTGGGTTCTCTTGCTTTGCGCATGGGGATGATTACTCAGGATCAACTTGATAGCGCAAACCAGCGTTACGAGGAGCTTAAGGCAAAAAATGAGGGGACCCATTTTGGAAGGGTTCTGGTCAATTTAGGATTTACGACCATTCCCCAGATTCGGGAACTGGTGCAGATGCAGGAGATGTCGGAGGTTCGTAAACACGACTACAAGTTTGGTAGCCTCGTAGTGGAAGCGGGTCTCACCAACCCCGCCAGTATTGCTGACATGATGCGTCAACAAGCGAAGATCTTTCGCACCAAACAGAAGGTCGTCATTCTGGGCGATCTGCTCACTGAAGCCGGGGTGATTACTGAAGAGCAGAAGAACAACTTTTTAAAGGCACAACACCGCTTCAAAGATGAGGTTCCGGGTGTCAAAAGTGAGGATGTAGCTAAAGAGAAGGTGGAACCGGTCTACTATGACCTCATCGTCTCTACTGACTCTATGAGTGCAACCCTGGTGGTGGTTGATCACCCTCCCCCCCCTGAGCGTCTGGATGCAGTAATGGCGCTTCTCAAAAAATGTAAAATCAGCCGTGGTATCCGCACCCAAGAGGAGATTATCGCCTTCCTCAATCAAGCCCCCCCTGCCGGTACACAGTGGGAGATCGCGGTAGGGTTCGCCCCTCGCCCCGGAGTTGATGCCTCAATCCGTTACCACTTTAACACCGACCCACTGAAAATCGGCGAAGCGAGAGAACACGGTGCCATCGATTTCCGGGATCGCGGTGAGATTGAGGTGGTGGAGAAAGATACCCTCCTTGCCACCCTCACCCCGGCGATCGATGGTCAGCCGGGAGAGAGTGTTTATGGCAAGAAGATCCCGCCGCCGGCTATTAAAAAGCTGAAACTCAGTTCGGGCAAAGGGGTCTATCTCAGTGATGACAAACTGAACGCCTTCGCCTCAACCGAAGGGAGTCCGGCTCTGGTAAAAGGGGGCGGTATCACTGTCTTACCCTCGTTTACGGTGAAGGGCAATGTCGATTACCGCAGTGGCAACATCAAATTTAAGGGAGAAGTGACGGTCAAAGGTTCAGTCCTTGATGGTTTTAAGGTGAAGGCCAAGCGGCTGGTAGCGCAGGAGATTGGCGCCGCCAAGATTAAAGTCAAAGGGGATGTAGTGGTGAGCGGCGGCATTGTCGGCGCCACCATCCGGGCCGGTGGCAGTGTGATGGCCAAATTTATCCATAACTCCACCATTGAGATGGCCGGAGATCTGCTGGTCAAAAAGGAGATCATGAAGTCGAAGATTGTGTTAGGGGGAGAGGCATTATGTGACAGTTGCCACCTCTTCTCCTCCACCATCTCTAGTTGCGGCAATATGATCTTTAAAGAGGTGGGGAATGAGGCGCGAACCTCTCCCGCCACCCTCCGTTTGGGGCGTTGTGACTACTGGCAGTTTAAGATTGATGATAAGCGACTTGAGGTTTCGGCGGTTGAGGCGGCACTTGAAGAGCTGAATCAGCAGGAGTTATCCCAGCAAAATCTATCGCTGAAACAGCAGGCAGAGCTCAACTCAATCCAGAAGGAGACCACGAAAAGCGAGGCTGAGATTAAAGAGATTCAGGGGAAGATCCGCGCACGGGGAGGGGGAACTCCCGCAGCGATTCAGGCCGTCTCCACCTATAATAAACTGATTGAAAAACTGACCGCCACCAATACCCAGAGGGAGGCGCGAAGAGTGACACTACTGACCGAAATTGAGGCGGCAGAGCTTGCCACTACCGAAATTCTTGCCAACCAGGAGAAGCTGGTACTTCAACTGGAAAAGCTCAATGAGGAGGTAGGAAGGATGCAACTCGATCTTGAAGAGCGCCTTGAAAAGCCGGCTCTGCTTACCATCTCTGGAACGCTCCATCCACTCAACCATCTCAGCTCCCCCCACGCCCAGACCATCGCCAAAGATACCTATCACCATGTTGTGGTGCGGGAGAAGCAGGGGGAAAATGAGAAAAAGCGGGTCATCTGGGGGATGTCGATTAACCAGCTTAAAACCAAGAAGAAGAAGTAATTGCCCTTGTTCTCCTACCTGTATACCCAAGACAGTTGGAAACAGTGGATTTCATCATATAGCCCCCCTGTCAAGGGGGGATCACGAGGTGTGACTTTACTTTTTGCTGCGGCGGAGACGCGATAATAGCCGCCGCGCCAGTTCGCCGAAGATCTCGGTCTGGGTGGGGTGGGGGTGGATGGCGTGGGCCACCTGTTCTAGGGTCAGGGCAGCGGAGACCATGAGCACCGCCTCTCCTATCAGGGTGTCGGTGTGATCCGCGAGGAGATGGACGCCGACAATTTTGTGACTCTTTTTGTCGGCAACCAGCTTAATCATCCCGTGACGCTCTCCGGTGATCATCGCCTTGGCGTCGATACTGAGCGGCGTTTTCACCTCCACCGCATCGATCCCGTTCTCTTTTGCCTGTGCGAGGGAGAGGCCGACAAATCCAGCCTCTGGGCGGGTAAAGATGACACCAGAATCTCTACTCTGATCGTACTGCATCTCTTCACCGAGGATAGTGGCTGCAGCGACACGCCCCTGCTGACCGGCGGTGTGTGCCAGCATCAGGCCACCGATGACATCACCAACGGCGTAGATGTGGGGTACGGAGGTGCGACAGCGGCTATCCACGGTAATGACCCCATCTTGTGTGGCCACCTCTGCTCTCCCCAGTTGTAACCCTTCAAGGTCGGGGCGTTTTCCGGTGGCGATGAGGACGCGATCACAGTTGAAGCTCTGCTCCGCTTCACCACTTCGCCATCTCATCTCGACGCTACCCACTTCACCCGAGATGGCGAGCAGTTCGGCAGCGGTGTGGATATGGAGGTTGGGATCCTCTTCCAGGGCGGCAATCAGCTGCTTTGCAATCTCCGGCTCCACCTCTGCCAACACCTGCTCTGCCCGTTCCAGAAGATGAACTTCGCACCCGAAGTCCTGAAAGATCTGCGCCATCTCCATGCCAATGGCGCCACCACCGACAACGCCCAACCGCTGCGGTATCGCTTCCAGATTCCAGACGGTGTCAGAGGTGATGACACTGCCTGTGGTGAGACCTTCACGCGCGCCACTGACCGGGGGGACAAACGGCGGTGCACCAGTGGCGATCACTGCGCAACCAAAGGTGATGTGTCTTCCTGCCGATCCGTCTCCCGACCGGGGGCGGAGATGAAGCTCTTCGCGATTTCCGGAGGTGTCGACAAAGAGACGATGCTGCGACTCAAACCAGGCGTACCCTTGAATCACTTCAATTCGCACCCCTTTGTCGGTGTTAAGTGCCATCTTTCCCCGCTCTTCGAGGATGGAACGACGATGCTTCTCCAGCTGCTGCCAATCGACTCCGGTCGATTCGGTACCCTGAACCCCCATCGTTGGATCAAAGGCGCGATCGCGGATGCGATCAGCCGCTGCTCGCCACGCCTTGGAGGGGATACAACCGCGCCAGAGGCACTCTCCCCCCGGTAGCGGAGCGTCGTTGATCATCGCCACCTTGATCCCGTGGCTGGCGAGGTCGCGCGCACAATCTTCCCCCCCCGGCCCGCCACCGATCACCACCACTTCATAATCCCAATCCCCTTCAGGGATCGCCGGACCGAGATTCCCCATCCAGAGTGCCGGCATCTCAATCGTCTTTTTGAGGGTGTTGAGAAATGCAGCGACTTCGGCGCCATTGACAACGCGGTGATCTGCGGTGATGGTGAGGGGCATCCCACTGTCAGTAGTCGCTGAGATGGCGAGGATGGCTGCAGTTCCCGGGGTGGGTATGGCGTCGAAGTGACTCACCCCGAACATCCCCATGTTGGAGACAATAAAGGTGGGGTTGGAGTACTCTTCCGGTGCCAGACGCCGCTTGCGGGCACGATCCACCAGCGCTTTCCAGCCGCTGTTCAACTCTTCCACCGAGAGGCGATCACAGTCACGCAGGACCGGAACCACCAACCCGCCCCCTTCGGCGGTCACTGCCATACCGATGTCGATCTTGCTCCGCTCTACCAGCTTGTCTACCGGCTGGTAGGCCCAGTTGAGTGAAGGGTGGTTCTGCATCGCCACCGCACACGCCTTGGCGATGGCGACGGTGACCGAGACCCCAAGGCGCTTTGAAGCCTTGAGCAGCGCCTCTGGTTGGGCAGAGATGGAGACATGAAAGGTGGGCATGGTGAGTGATGCGGTCATGGAGGCGCTCACCGCTTTCTCCATCGCATTCATCGCCCGACCGTGCCCAGGAACCTGGATCTCCGGCATGACATGCGCCGGGATCTGCTGTTTGACCTCGGTCGGTCGCGTGACCGGTTGCGCCTTGCGCACATCTTCGGCAGTCACTTCACCAGAAGGGCCGGTGCCGTGTACATTGTTGAGGATCACATTGAGCGATGCCGCCAGCTTCCGTGCATAGGGGGTGGCGTACTTATTTTCAGGGCGAGGCAGCGGTGTCGCCTCTCCTGTGGTCACCACGGTTGCGACCTCTGGCGTTGCCGCGGTTGCCTGAGGTTGGGACGAGTTATCTGGCGCTGACTGAGCGGTCATCGCCACCTCATCCCTGATCACATCTTCAGGATTATCCACAAGGTAGGCGATCGCCTCCCCCACCGCAACCACCGAATCAACCGCGGCAATCGGGCCGGAGAGATAGCCGTCGCGAAACACCTCGACATCCATAATCGCCTTGTCGGTCTCGACCTGGGCGACAATATCGCCGCGGGCGATCTCGGCCCCGGGGGAAGACTCCCAGCTCACCACAACCCCTTCACTCATGGTGTCTGAGAGCTGCGGCATCTTGATCACATGGCTCACCCCGGTAGGGAGAGCGGCTCTGCTCTTCTCCGATGCCACGGGGAGCGGTTGCTCTTGAACGGTGAGATCCTCTGCACCCACCTCTTCTTTGGTCGCTACGAGGTAGGCGATCGCCTCCCCCACCGCCACAGTGGAGTCGATGGCGGCAAGGGGGCCGGAGAGATAGCCGTCGCGAAACACCTCGACATCCATAATCGCCTTGTCGGTCTCTACCGTGGCGACGATATCACCACGGTTCACCTTGTCGCCCACTGCCTTCTCCCAACTGACGACGACACCTTCGCTCATGGTGTCAGAAAGTTGGGGCATTTTGATTAGATACGGTTCAGCCATCAGATATTCTCAATTGATCATTTTCAGAAACCTCCCCCGCTCTCCGCCAGCCAGGGGCGGAGTGTTTTGAGCGGGAGGTCAGGTTGCAGTTGTCGGAAAAGGGGGAGGTGCGGTGGTTATCTGCCAAGCAGCGTCAGTGTCGCCGCAACCACACTGCGCGGGTTGGGGATTGAGGCCTTCTCCAGGTTGTGGTTGAAGGGGGTGGGGACATTGACCGCTGAAACCCGCACCGGTGCTGCATCCAGCTCGAAGAAGCACTCTTCATTGATGATCGCCATCACTTCGGCACCGACACCGACCGCCGGCTCTGCCTCTTCAACAATGATCGCTTTATGGGTCTTGCTTACCGAGGCTCTGATCCCGGCGCGGTCGAGGGGTGAGAGGGCAAAGAGATCGACCACTTCACACTCGATCCCCTTCTTCGCCAACTCTTCTGCCGCTTGCAGACACCAGTGGACAGAGATGTTGTAGCCGAAGAGGGTGACATCGCGTCCGGAGCGAACCACTTCCGATCCCTCCAAGGGGTGGAAATACTCTTCATCCGGCACCTCTCCTTTGAGGTTGTACATCAACTCATGTTCGTTGATATAGACCGGATCGTTACAGCGTACTGCCGACTTCAACAGCCCATACGCCTGTTTTGGGGATGAGGGGGTCACCACCCGCAGTCCGGCGACGCCCATAAAGACCTTCTCCATCCGTGCCGAGTGCTGTGCTCCAAGTTGGTGGGCGGTGCCACCGGGGGAGCGAATCACCACCGGGGCCTCTAGCTGCCCACCCGACATATAGCGCACCTTGGCAGCGGAGTTAAAGATCTGGTCCATCGCCAGCCAGGCGAAGTTGACCGACATGATCTCGATGATGGGCCGAACCCCGATAAAGGAGGCGCCGATGCCGATTCCGGTGTAGCTGTTCTCTGAGATCGGGGTGTCGATCACCCGCTCTGGGCCATATTTGTCGAGCAGCCCTTTGGTGGCGTTATAGGTTCCACCAACGACGCCGATATCCTCTCCCATACAGATCACCAGTGGATCGCGGCTCATCTCTTCATCGTGGGCACGACGAATCGCCTCCCAATACATCAATGTTGCCATTACGCTGCCCCCCCTTTGACCCAGGGATCGTTCTCTGCCAGAACATACCGCTCCAGCTCCGCCACATCCGGTTCCGGTGCCGCCTCGCTATAGGCAATCACATCGTTTTCGATCTCCGCCATGATCCCCTGATCCATTTTCTGGTACTCCTCTTCGCTCAGTTCGCCCGCTGCCAGCAGCCGATCCTTGATAATAATGATGGGATCGCGTCTACCCCACTCCTTCTCCTCCTCTTTGGTGCGGTAGGAGGGGGTGTGATCGGACATGGAGTGGCCGCGGTAACGGTAGGTCATCAACTCCAGCAGGTAGGGACCTTTACCGGAGCGAACATGCTCTACCGCGGTAACTGCAGCGGCGTAGACCTTTTCAATATCCTGGCCGTCGGCCTGCGCCGAGGGGATGTTGTAGGCCTCGACCCGTTTGTGTTGATCACGAACGGCTGTGGAGCGATCGATACTGGTACCGATGCCGTAGAGGTTGTTCTCGGTCACATAGAGCACCGGGAGCTTCCAGACAGAGGCCATGTTGAGTGATTCGTGAAAGGTTCCCTGATTGTTCGCCGCATCCCCAAGAAAACAGATGGAGATCTCATCGCCACCCTTGAGTTGTATCCCTTTGGCGATTCCCGCTGCGAGGGGAAACGGCCCTCCCACCAAGGCGTATCCCCCCATAAAGCGGTGCTCGACATCGAAAATGTGCATCGATCCCCCCCGCCCCTTACAGCAGCCGCTCTCTTTGGCAAACAGCTCTGCCATCACCCGCTTGGGATCAGCACCACATTTGATGGCGTGGACATGGTCACGATAGCCGGTAATCACATAATCATGTCCTGGTCGTGCCGCCTCTATGACCCCATGGGCACACGCCTCCTGCCCCGGATAGAGGTGGAGAAACCCCCCTATCTTCCGTTCGACATAGGCTTCATAGCAGCGTTCTTCATAGCGGCGTGCATAGAGCATCTCGTGCAGGAGGCGTTTCTTATCGGCTGTATTCATGGCACTCTCTTCATGGTCTTATTGCAAATAACAGGGGGGGGATCGACAAGGTGTGAATTGCGGAGGTTCACGCTAGCGCTGATCCGTTCAGTGGTAAGGGTTGTGGCGGATAATGGTGTGATCGCGATCCGGTCCGGTGGAGACAATAGCGATGGGTACCCCTATCAGTGATTCGATCTTCTCTATGTAGTTGCGGGCATTTTGCGGCAGTTCTGCCAGCGTCTTGGCACCGACGGTGCTCTCGCTCCACCCCGGGAGTTCGATATATTCCGCTTCGCACTTCTCATAGGCGTCGGCACCAATGGGAGGGGTCTCAACGCTTATAGTTCCAGAGCGGTATCGGACGGCGATCTTAATCGTCTCCAGACCATCGAGGACATCCATTTTGGTGAGACAGATCCCGCTTAAGCTATTGATCTCTGCAGAGCGTTTAAGTGAGACCGCATCGAGCCAGCCACAGCGGCGAAGACGACCGGTGGTCGCACCGAACTCATGGCCGCGGGTTCCGAGTATCTTACCGATGGGATCATCTTTCTCTTTGCCATCGTATAGCTCGGTCGGGAAGGGGCCTGCCCCGACACGGGTGGTGTACGCCTTGGTAATGCCAAGGATATAGTCGAGATCGCGCGGCCCAACACCGGTACCGGTAGCGGCACCACCGGCAGTGGGGTTAGAGGAGGTGACATAGGGGTAGGTTCCGTGATCAATATCCAGCAGAGTCCCCTGTGCACCTTCAAACATAATGTTACCGCCCTCAGCGCGAATACGGTGGAGTTCGGCCGTGACATCGCCAATCATCGGACGGATCTGCTCCGCCATCACCATCGTCTCTTCCAGCACCTGATCTACATCCAGCGCCTCTCCGCCATAGAGCTGCTGCAGTGAGAAGTTGTGATAGGTCATCACTTCACGCAGACGGCTGGCAAAGCGATCGCGATCGAGAAGATCCCCCACCTTCAGCCCGCGACGAGAGATCTTGTCCTCATACGCCGGTCCGATTCCCCTCCCGGTGGTGCCGATTGCCTGGTTGCCCCGTGCCCGTTCCCGCGCCTGATCGAGTGCGACATGGTAGGGAAGTATCAGTGTGGTCGCTTCGCTAATGAGCAGACGATTGTCGGTCGCTATTCCGCTCTTCTCCAACATCGCCAGCTCTTCGAGCAGAGCGTCAGGGGCGAGAACCACACCGTTGCCAATGAGGCACTTCACTCCGGGGCGGAGGATGCCGGAGGGGATGAGATGAAGGACTGTGGTTTTACCATCGATCACCAAGGTGTGACCGGCATTATGGCCTCCCTGAAAGCGAACCACGGCAGCGGCCTCCTCTGTGAGCAGGTCAACCACCTTCCCTTTGCCCTCATCACCCCATTGGGTACCTACCACCACGACATTTTTGCCCATAGCTATTCAATGCACCTGTTCAGTATCGTTAATCGGAATTATCCCCAAAATAGCAAAAAACAGCGGTTCCGGCTATTTTGGGTTTACAACTTGCCACAACTGATCCACCCTCTCCAGTCGCGGTCCCTCTGCGGCTCGCTCTTCCGGCGTCAACCGCTGTACTACCCTTTGCCCCTCTTGGCGCAGTGCAGCGATCGCCTCCAGTAGCGATGGCTCTTGACCCGGGGGGGCAGAGATCTCGATCGCAGCCTTTTCACTAGAGACCAGCCATGGCAGAAGGGATCGCATATCCAGGCTAAAGCCGGTTGCCGGTCGCTTACAGCCAAAACCGGCACCCATAGCGTCGTACCGTCCCCCTTGGGCGATGGCCCTGCCACCGCGATTTCCGGCACCATCATCAAAATAGGCGCAGAAAACCGTATCGGTATGGTAGTGAAAGCCGCGCAGTTCCGCGAGATCGATGTGAACCGTCACTCCGGGAATGGTCTCGAGGTGGCGCGCCACCCGTCGCAGAAACTGGACCGCTTTAAGTAGTTCGTCACCGACAGCCGCCAGCGTCTCTTCTGCGCTTTCGAGGATTGAGATATCGCCGTGGAGTTCGAGCAGGGCGAAGATGAGCTGCTGCTGCTCTGGAGGAAGCTGCCACTGCTGGAGGAGAAGGGCGGTGTCGGGATGAGATTTCCGCTGTAGCGCCGCAAAGAGAGTAGTCTCTTGTTGACGGTTGAGCGCAAGGTGGGTTGAGAGGGCGCGATAGATGCCGACATGGCCGAGATCGAGGATAAACTGGTCAACACCCAGGATGTGAAGCGCTGCGATCATCAGACGGATGATCTCGATGTCGCTGTTGTAACTGCGCTGGCCGAACAGCTCTGCACCGACCTGTATCGGTGAGCGGCTGCCGCCATGCTCGTCGGGTAGTGCCTGGAGCAGCGGCGCAAAATAGCAGTAACGGTTGACCCCGTTATCGCCACTATTGGCCGCCTGGGCATCAATCCGCGCCACCTGTGGGGTCATATCTGCACGAATCGCCATCATTCTGCCGCTAATCTGATCAATTAGCTTAAACGATTTCAGGTCGAGATCCCGGCCACTTCCGACCAGAAGTGAGTCGCAGTACTCCATCAGCGGCGGAATCACCAGTCGATAGCCGTAGCTGGCGAAGAGGGCCAATAGCCGTTGCCGTTTCTCTTCAAGTAGCGCCGCCTGAGGCGGCAGGAGATCCTCTATCCCCTCTGGCAGCATCCAGAGGTTGGGGCTTGCCACGCTCATCTGCCGCGTACCCAGTAGAGGAGAAGGGCACCACAGGTCATGAGTACCAGACCGGTGGTACGCAGTGAGCGATCATCACTCCGGGACATCTTTGCCAGTGCCGAACGATAGACCGCTGGTAGTGCCGAGGGGAACAGCCCCTCAAACACCATCACCAGCGCCACAGCTGCGAGAAAATCATCCCAAATCACGGTGCCTTTCCGGCCTTTCCATCCTGATTTTTAAAGTAGCGGAAGAAGTCGGAGTCGGTATCGAGCACCAGCGTATCCTGCTGACTGGTAAAGACTTTGGTATAGGCGTCCATGCTGCGGTAGAAGTCATAGAACTCTGCGTTTCGGGTAAATGCGTCCGCATAGATCTCTGCCGCTTTGGCATCGCCATCACCCCGTATCTTTTCCGCTTCCCGGGTCGCATCCGCGAGGATGACCGTCCGTTCTCGATCGGCATCGGCACGAGTTCTTTCAGCGATCTCCTTACCTCCGGCGCGCCACATAGTGGCCACTTCGTTCCGCTCGGAACGCATCCGTTTATAGACCGACTCGGAGACTTCGGAGGGGAGTTCAATCCTTTTGATGCGGACATCCACCACCTCGATCCCGAATCCAAGGGCCTGAGTGGTCAACCGATTCTGCATCTCGCGCATGATGTCCGTTCTTTCACCAGAGATCGCCTCTTGAATTGTCCGTTTGGCAAACTCGTTACGCAGCCCCTCCTGGACGATTTTCCCCAAGCGCTCTCCCGCCTTAAACTCCTGACCTCGCATCGACTTGTAGTAGGTGGTGAGATCCGCGATCCGCCACTTCAGAAACGAATCGACAATGACCGGTTTTTTCTCGAGGGTCATATAAGGTACAGGAGAGGCGTCAAGAGTGAGGATTCTCCGGTCAAACTTCTTCACATTATTGATGAAGGGGAACTTCATATGGAGACCCGGATCATAGTCGGCGTTGACAAACTCTCCCAGACGGAAGCGGATCGCCAACTCATTCTCTTTCACAACAAAGAGCGAGGCACTTAGCAGCCAGATCAGGAGAAGCGCCCCCATCATCACCATAATTCTTGCAGGTGTCATTGGCGTACTCCCCTATTGCGACCATCCCCTCGTACCGGAGGGAAACTT
Source organism: Gammaproteobacteria bacterium (assembly GCA_015232955.1). GTDB lineage: Bacteria > Pseudomonadota > Gammaproteobacteria > Thiohalomonadales > Thiohalomonadaceae > JADFYS01. The sequence continues at coordinate 5,664 of JADFYS010000010.1, read as the reverse complement.
CGGTTATCCATTAGATTGACTCCCGGATCAAGGGTGGAGCGAGAGGAGGAGTGCATCGAGTTCTCTTCACCCCCGGCTCCAACGCCTCCACTGCGGATCTTGTCCAGCGGCAGATAGAGGAGGTTATTACTCGATTTGGTGTCGACAATCACTTTGCCGCTCTGTTGGAAGACCGTCTCCATCGCCGCTAGATAGAGCCGCTTACGCATAATTTCCGGCGCTTTTTCATATTCGGTCAACACTTTAATAAAGCGATCGCTCTCACCCTGAGCAGCGGCAATCACCGCATCGCGGTAACCTTCCGCCTCCAGGGTCAGTCTCGACGCATGTCCTTTTGCCTTGGGGAGAATATCCTGGGCATAGGCCTTCGCTTCGTTCTTGTAGCGCTCGGAGTCTTCCCTCGCCTCAACCACATCATCAAACGCCTGCTTCACCTGTTGTGGTGCCTGCGCATTCTGCATCGTCAACTGGATCACCATCAGCCCGGTCTGATACATATCGAGGGTATCCTGAAGGATCCGCTCCGAATCCATGGCGATGGTGCTCCGCCCTTCGGTAATGATGAAGTCCATCTTGCTCTTGCCAATCACCTCTCGCACTGCGCTCGCCGTCGCCTGACGCAGGGTCTCATCGGGATCACGAACATTGAAGAGATAGTCTCGCGCCGCCTCGGGATCATCTTTGAGTTGATACTGAACATCGAAGCGAATATCGATGATATTCTCATCCTGGGTCAACATCAGCGACTCGTCGGCCTGATAACCGAGCTTGGCACTACGAACACTACTCACATCGACCTGTTGCACCGCTTCGATAAAGCGGGGATACCAGTGCAGTCCCGGTTCACTTGACTCGTTATAGGCACCAAAGCGGGTCACTACCGCGCGATAGCCCTCTTCTACGATGTAGAAACCACTGACAACCCACGCCACCAAAAGAACCGCAGCAACCACCCCAAGACCCCCCAGGGCGATCCCCTCTCCCGATGGTGGTTCGCGATCCGCTCCGTCCTCATCACCGCCCTTTTTGCCCGAACCGGAACTAAGAAGAGCCTTCAGCTTGCGTTGCAGATTGCGTATCACTTCATCAAGGTCGGGGGGTTCCTGACCCTTACCACTCCCGCCCCATGGGTCCTTACCGCCAGACCCACCCGGTTCATTCCATGCCATAAGTATCGTTTCTCTCTCAACCAGTTTTTAAGAAAGAGCCACATCGCCACAGCTTTGCGACCCAAAAACCGGTGAGATTTTACGGGGGGTTGTCACAGTAAACAAGTATTATCGGGAATTCAGTTACGCAGGGATGTTGCGCCAGGGGTGATAACTCCCCTCAGTTCTGCAAGGTTAGAGTCGCGAGGTTAGCTCTGGAATGGGGAAATAGGGGTTGTCATCCGGATGCGAATATTGAATAATAATTTGAAGTTGACCCAGCAAAACAGAGGTTCGTAGTCTCGATTTACGGCCAATCCGTACCCTCTGGCTGTTGGGTTCCGGTTCCATTTCATCTCCTATGCAACCCACGGAAACCCACCATGACCGATATTGCCATTGAACAGTACCTCATTTCCGAAGAGCCTTTCTACCAGCCTCAAGGGGATGAAGTTGCCCTCTATGATGCCGCCTACGAGGCGAGACTGCCGGTGATGATTAAAGGGCCTACCGGTTGTGGTAAGTCCCGTTTTATTGAACATATGGCGTGGAAGCTCAAGAAACCGCTCATTACTGTCGCCTGTAATGAAGATATGACCGCTTCAGATCTCGTTGGCCGTTATCTGCTCGATGCGGATGGTACGCGCTGGCTCGACGGCCCGCTGACCATCGCTGCCCGCTTAGGCGCCATCTGCTATCTCGATGAGGTGGTGGAGGCGCGGCAGGATACCACGGTGGTGATCCACCCTCTGACCGATCACCGTCGCACCCTCCCTCTGGATAAAAAGGGGGAGCTGGTCCATGCCCACCCCGACTTCCAGCTGGTGATCTCGTATAACCCCGGCTATCAGAGCTTGATGAAAGATCTCAAACAGTCAACCAAACAGCGCTTCTGCGGTCTCGACTTTGACTACCCAGAGAGCAAAGTTGAAGCGGATATTGTCGCCAAAGAGTCGGGCACAAGTGCGGAGATCGCCACACAGCTGGTAAAGGTTGCCCACGCTGCCCGTAATCTGAAAGGGCACGGCCTTGCCGAGGGGATCTCTACCCGTCTTCTCGTCTATGCTGCAACGCTGATGCAGAAAGGGATTGAGCAGAAGGCCGCCTGTCGTATGGCACTGGTACGGCCGATCACCGATGATGCCGATATCCGCGATACTCTCGACCACGCCATCTCCACCATCTTCGGATAACCGATTACCGCTATGAGCGATCCCGACCTTCGGCTCTACCGCGATCAACTTAAATGTAATTTCCCGCAACTGGAAGATGTTTTTGAGGATTGCATCCATGACGCACTGCGTCAACTCTCTACCCTTGGTGTAAAACACTACCTTGATGGCGCCACGCTGGTCTGTATGATCGGTCGAGGCTTTGAACCGGTGTTAATCTACCTTGAGGAGATGCCGGATATCGCCAACCGCCTTGGTGAAGAGATGCTGGAGGAGGTGTCGCAGGCGGTGTGGAAGCTCTCCCGCACCCCCAATGGCGCGGCCATTCCCGACTTCATGCAGTGCCTTCCCGAGGCGAGTCGCCGCCTCTGCTGTTACGATCAGATGCAGCTCTTTTTCAGACTCATCTTCGAGATGATGGAGCGTACCACCAGTTCGATTCACGGTTTTCACAGCACCATTCCCAGCCCCGGTCTTCCCGATCTTCTGCGCCAGATCCCCTATCTTCTCAGTCAACTTTCCCTTGAAGGGCTGAAAAACTGGATCGATTACGGCTGTCGAAACTATCGCGACAACCCGGATCGCCAACGAGACTATTTCAGCCTGCAGGCGGCGGACAGTCGTGCTGTCCTCTCCCGAGAGCGACACGGTACCCTCTATATCGACAATGAGCGCAAACTTGATCTCTATCTTCGCAGTATCTGGCAGGATGAGCACTACTTTGTCCCCTACTCTCTCGGTTTTGATGAGCTACGCAAGCCCCAACCCTATTACGACCATCTTGGGATCCGGGTGCCCGATGTCTACGACGATAGCAACGGCGTTGCGGGAATTGATCGCTACCGCCTCCTGATTGCCCATATCGCTGCCCACCGACGCTGGAGCAGTGCCATTGTTGCCGATAACTTCAGCCCGTTTCAGCGGGTGGCGATTGAGACCTTTGAAGACTGCCGTGTCGACCTCTTGATGCTGCGCGAACTTCCCGGGATGCGTCCAATCCTCCTTGCGCTCCACCCATCACCAGTCGAGGGGAGCTGTAATCCGCATGAGGAGTCGTGTATCCGCCACCGTTTGGCGATGCTCTCTCGTGCCATTCTCGATCCCGATCACGGCTATCAACACCCCATTGTCAACAAGTTTGCACAACAGCTCATAGAGATCCTCACCCTGGACGAAGCGAACACCCAGATGATGGCAGATCTCGCCATCAGTTTTACCGCCCAGACCCGCCTTCAGAGTGATCAAGCCCCCAAAGTTCGCTTCAAAGATACCGAGGTAGATTACCGCGATGATAACCGTCACCTCTGGATCTTCATTGAGGAGGGGGATGAGGAGGAGACATTTAGCGAAAAACGGGAGGCGAGCGCAAAAGAGGAGGAGGTGAAGGGGCTTCCCCCACGCCACTATCGGGAGTGGGACTACCAGACCTCCAGCTACAAACCGGATTGGGTCAGCCTCTACGAATCGATCCACCCATCAGGAGAGAGTTCTGCTATCGACCGCCTTCTCGCCAAACACGAAGCGTTGGCCAAGCAGTTAAAACGGATCCTCGATCTGCTCAAGCCGCAGCAGTATCAGCGCATTCGCTATCAGGAAGAGGGGAGTGAACTCGATCTTGATGTCGCAATTCGATCCCTCATCGACTACAAATGTGGTGCCCAACCCGATCCACGGATCAATATGAGCCATATCCATAACGGTCGCGATATCGCGGTCATGGTGCTTCTTGATCTCTCCGCCTCCCTCAACGAGATTCCTGATGGTTGCGAGCAGACCATCCTTGAACTGAGTCAGGAGGCGGTCTCTCTTCTCGCCTGGACCATTGATCAGCTGGGGGATCCGTTGGCGATTGCCGGTTTCCACTCCGATACTCGTCACAATGTCCGCTACTACCATATTAAGGGGTATAGTGAGGCGTGGGGAGATCAGGTCAAGGGGCGGCTTGCAGCGATGGATGCCGGTTTCTCCACCCGCATGGGAGCGGCTATTCGCCACGCCTCGCACTACCTCGGCAGCCAGAGCGCCGAAAAAAAACTGCTCCTCATTCTCACCGATGGTGAACCTTCAGATATCGACACCAGCCACGATGAGAGCTATCTGGTCCATGACGCCAAAAAGGCGATCGATGAGCTGGAAAACCAGGGGATCTCGAGCTACTGCATCACCCTCGACAAAAAGGCGGATGACTACATTCAGGATATTTTTGGTCCCAACGGCTACACCATTATCGACCGGGTAGAGCGCCTGCCGGAGAAGCTACCTCTCCTCTTTACTCACCTGACATCGTAACCGGACTTCAGCTCGGTTCAGGGTGAATATCACCATCCGCCAGCTGGAGATCTTTGTCGCTGTCGTCCGGGCCGAAAGCTACACTCGGGCGGCGCAGAAGATACACCTCACCCAGCCAGCGGTCTCGATGCAGGTCAAACAGTTGGAGAGCCAGCTGGAGGTGGTCCTTTTTGAACAGCTGGGGAAGAAGATCTACCTCACTGAAGCCGGTAGCGAGGTCTATCACTATGCACGGACGGTGATCAACCAACTTCAAGAGATGAGAACAGTCCTCGAAGAGATAAAGGGGCTTCGTTACGGAAAGCTCCGCATCTCTGTCGCTACCACCGCCAACTACTTCGCCCCTACCCTGCTCAGCACCTTCTATAAGCGCCATCCCAATGTCAGCGTCAACCTGAATGTCACCAACCGCCAGACGCTACTGCAGCAGCTGGAGGAGAACGAGGTTGATCTGGTCATCATGGGAAAGCCCCCCTCAACCATGGAGCTGGAGGCAGAGGCGTTTATGGAGAATCCGCTGGTGATTATCGCCCCTCCAGAACACCCCCTTGCCTCTGCACAGGAGATCAAACTGTCACAGCTATTGTCCGAAATCTTTCTGGTACGAGAGGAGGGTTCAGGCACCCGTGGGGCGATGGAACGCTTTTTTAAGACCCATCACTGTAAAATCACCACCGGGATGGAGATTAGCAGTGATGAGGCGATCAAACAGAGCGTGAAGGCCGGTTTGGGTCTCGGCTTTCTCTCCTATGATGCGATTCAGAGCGAACTCGATCTCCAGCAGCTTACGGTCCTGAATGTCGAGCATCTACCGATTCGCCGCTACTGGTACCTGGTCCACCGCAAGGGGAAGCGTCTCTCGCGCTTTGCCCTCGCTTTTAAGGAATTTATGATCGCTGAGGCACCACAGATCCTGGGCAAAGCCCGAATCGATGGTGCTGTCGACATCTCTTAATGTCATCATCCTCTCCCTCAAATTTTGTAACCGTTCAGACCCCATCACCTGATCTCCCTATCCCAGCGGGAGAGGGTAGGGGTGAGGGTTAAAAAAGCAG
>JADFYS010000109.1 GCA_015232955.1 Gammaproteobacteria bacterium | reverse complement strand
GGTGAAGCTGAAATATTGTGAATTTCATTGCATAATCATTATCTTGATGGAAATATGCAGCGGTCAACTGCGGATTTTAGGATAATCAGGTTGGGAGTCATGCCGGCGATAGTGGAGATGGAAAGAGTAGATGATAACAAAGTTCGGGGTGGTTTTAGTCAAAACCGGATGGAAATGGGTTCTCTTCTCTCCCGGCTACCAGAGTGCTACGCTATAATCACGGTTTTCGGGATCGGTCGCATCTCTATCTTGGATATAGCGCCATACCACAATGAATTATTTAGGAGACAATATGATCAGAGTTGCCGTTACCGGTGCCGGGGGGCGGATGGGCCGGACCATCATTGAAGCGATCGTGCAGAGTGATGGGGTTACCCTCGGCGCGGCAACAGAGCGGGAAGGTTCTTCTCTAATTGGCAGTGATGCCGGTGAGTTGGCAGGAGTGGGCCATCTAGGGGTGCCAGTGGTAGCCGATCTGGCTTCGGTGGTGGCGGACTTTGACCTCTTAATCGAATTTACGCTGCCCGAGGCGACCCTGTCTCATCTTGAGATCTGTCGTCGTGCCGCCCTGCCGATGGTGATCGGAACCACCGGCTTTGATGTCGCGGGCAGAGAGGCGATCACTACCGCTGCAGAGGAGATTGCCGTGGTCTTCGCCCCCAACATGAGTGTCGGGGTGAACCTCACCTTCAGGTTGTTGCAGATTGCGGCAGAGGTGTTGGGGGATGAGGTCGATATCGAGATTATTGAGGCCCATCATCGTCATAAAGTGGACGCCCCCTCCGGAACAGCGCTGGCGATGGGTGAAGTGGTCGCCTCTGCGCTGGGGCGGGATCTTCAGCAGTGTGCGGTCTATGGCCGTCAGGGACGGAGTGAGGTGCGCAAGCGAGAGACTATCGGTTTTGAGACGATCCGTGCCGGAGATATCGTTGGGGATCACACCGTCCTCTTTGCCGGAGAGGGGGAGCGGGTAGAGATCACCCACAAGGCGTCCAGTAGAATGACCTTTGCCAGAGGCGCTGTGCGCGCGGCAGTGTGGCTCGCCCGGCAGCAGAAAGGGCTCTATTCGATGCAGGATGTCCTTGGTTTACGCAAGTAAGGGGGGGATGTACGCTAGCTGATAGGCGCGACGCCGTAAACCCATCCATGGGGGCTTGACGATGGCGTCCATACTATTATACCCAAGACACCTGAAAACGCTGGTTTCAGAAAGCCGATAAGCGCGACGATCGAGCGTTATGAAGCCTTTGAATAGAATGGCTATTCATGCGGTTTCATGCCTTGAATAGCCACTCTTCTCGACTCCCTGAAATTCAGTGTTTTCAAGTATCTTGGGGTTAGCTCTTGGATGCCTTGCTGGTGTTTTGTAGTTTTAACGCTGCTGTGGTATGTTCTTTAGAAATACTATATCCATAATTTTGGTTGTGAGGAGAGCACGATGAACCGAATTTTCGCTGTAAAGGCACCTGCTTGGGCGATCCCTGCGCTTAATCCGGGGACATCCTGGCGTTATGGCCTGCTTCTATTCGCCGCTCTGACGCTCCTTCTCTCCCCAGAACTCTGGGCGGCGGGCGAATTAAAGTCAGTTGTTGAAGAGAATATCGAGTGGGGGGCGATGGTGATGGGGCTGTTTGGCGGTCTTGCCCTCTTTCTCTACGGTATGGAGCAGATGGCTGAGGCGCTGCGGGCGGTGGCGGGGGAGCGGATGCGAACAATTCTCGCCAAGTTGACCACCAACCGCTTTATGGGGGCGGCTACCGGCGCCTTTGTTACGGCGGTTATTCAATCTTCCTCGGTTACAACGGTACTGGTGGTGGGCTTTATCTCCGCTGGCCTGATGACCTCTGCACAGTCGGTCGGGGTGATTATGGGGGCGAATATCGGTACCACCATTACCGCCCAAATTGTCGCTTTTAAGGTGACAAAGGCTGCCCTCCTCTTAATTGCCGTCGGTTTTGGCATGCTCTTCTTCTCAAAGAGAGAGCGGGTGAAACATTACGGGGCGATGGTGATGGGGCTGGGACTGATCTTTTTTGGGATGAGTGTGATGAGTGAGGCGATGGCGCCTCTGCGTAGCTACCAGCCCTTTCTCGACCTCATGGTCCAGATGGAGAGCCCTCTGGTGGGTATCGTCATTGCCGCCCTCTTCACTGCGCTGATCCAATCTTCATCGGCGACGACGGGGATTGTGATTGTGATGGCGAGTCAGGGGTTTATCACCTTGCCTGCCGGGATAGCGCTCGCTTTGGGGGCGAATATCGGCACATGCGCCACCGCTATTCTCGCCTCTATCGGCAAACCGCGGGAAGCGGTGCGTGCGGCAGCGGTTCATGTCCTGTTTAATGTCGCCGGGGTGCTATTGTGGGTGATGTTTATCCCGCAACTGGCGGAATTTGTCGTCTTAATCTCACCCTCCAACCCCGAGTTGAATGGGTTAGAGCGGTTGGGGGCGGAGACACCACGGCAGATCGCCAATGCCCACACCCTGTTTAATGTTACCAACACGATAGTATTTATCTGGTTTACCACCTATATCGCGGCTCTGGTCAACCGTCTCATTCCCGACTCTGATGTGGAGAAAGCGGGACTGGTGGTAACCACCAAGTATATTGATGATGAGCTGCTGCACACCCCCTCTCTCGCTCTGGATCGGGTACGGATGGAGATGTTGCATATGGGGGAGCGGGTTCAGGTGATGTTTGAGAAGATCATGCCCGCCATATTAAGTGGCAATCATCATACTCTCGACTCCATTGCAGAGATGGATGATGAGGTTGATATCCTCAATGAGCAGATTGTCACCTACCTGGGTAAGATTAGCCTCGGAAAGCTGACCGAGAAGGAGAATCGAGAGTTTCTCAGTCTGATGGAGGCGGTCTCCGATCTTGAAAATATAGGGGATCTGATTGAGACCAATATGGTGGAGTTGGGCAAGGCACGACTCGAATCAGGTGTGGCGATTAGTGCTGAAACGCGTAAGATGATGTTCAATTTCCACAAGGTGGTACGGCATGCCTTGGGTGGAGCCATTCAGGCGATCGCCCAGAATAACCCCACCGTTGCTGCAACCGTGATTGAGTTGAAGGATGAGGTGAGTCGACTCTCTACCGAGGCGGTTCAGTATCAGGCAGCGCGTCTGATTGCCAATGAACCGAACCGAATTGCCGCCTACACCCTTGAGGTGGATATTGAGGAGAAGCTGAAGAGGATCTACTACTTTTCAAAGCGTATTGCGAAGACTGTAGCGGATCGTGACGAGTAGCTTCAACGAATCTTTGACTTTAACCAGGAGATGAACCTGTTATGAATATCAAGAAAATAGTGAATGCAATGGCCGATCTCTTTGCCAACGACGACAAAAGCGATAAAAGTATGATAAAGGGGCTGATAAAGTTGATAGGAAAATTACAACAGAAGGAAGAGAAGCTCCGAACGCGCCTGGATAAAGAGAGTGCAAAAGATAAAAAGAAGCGCTTAAAACAGGACATTAAGGTGGTTCAGTTGCAGATAAAAAAAGGGACCAAGAAGCTGGAAGGGCTGCAAAAGCGGGGCAAGTAGCGCTCTTATCCGTTAAACCTAAAATCCGCAGTTGGACGCCGTGAAGGGTGCGTTTGTGGTGGTGCAGTGCAAGGCACAGCGACGCGTAATAGTGTTTCTATTACAAGGAGTTGTAACGCCGCAATGCGCCGCCACAAATGCGGCATTCGCGGTGTAGCGGTGTTCACCCAAGAGGTGAAGCTGATATACTGTGAATTTCATCGCATAATCATTATGTTGATGGAAATGTGTAGCGGTCAACTGCGGATTTTAGGTTAAAATAACTCTTTTTTCTAATGGAAGCGTAGTTCATGGTTCACTCACTCATTCTGGGGTTGGTTGTGCTCTTCAGTACCCCCTCTCTACTCGCGGCTACCCGTTATGTGACCGATCAATTTGAGGTGACACTGCGTGGTGGTGAGGGGACCTCCTACAAAATTCAGAAGATGTTAAAGAGCGGGGCGCAACTGGAGTTAATCTCTGAAAACCGAGACAGTGGTTACTCTTTTGTCCGCACCGAAAATGGACGGGAAGGGTATGTCCTGACGCGACAACTTCAGGAGATGCCGGCAGCAAGAGATCGACTGCAGGTGGTGGAGGGGAGATTGCAACAGCTCCTCGCCAAGCCGAGTGAACTTAGACAGAAACTGACCCTTCTTGAAGAGGAGAATGGATCGTTAAAAGAGCAAAATGGGGTGCTGACTCAGGAGCGGGATCAGCTGTCACAAAAATATGAGATCCTCTACCAAAACTCAGAGAGCGTGCTTAAGATAAGCGGCGAGCGCGATCAGCTGCAGCAGGAGGTGGCGGAGTTGAGTCAGAATCTGGAAGATCTCAATCAACTGAACCAGAAACTGGAAGAGAGGACGATGCAGCGCTGGTTTTTAATCGGCGGAGGGGTGCTATTTGGGGGAATTCTCCTCGGTCTTCTTCTACCACATCTGCGCCTGAAACGGAGCAGTCGTGGTTGGGATACTCTTTGAACCTAAAATCCGCAGTTGACCGCTACCGCTACCGCTGACGATCGAAGTGATCTTTCCAGCGACGAACTGTGGCAAACTGCTCTGACTCGCTGGTGAGGCTGTGACCACAGAACTGCTCTGCTCGCTTTTTGAGTGTGGCGTTGCCAGAGTGGAGGAAGGGGTTGATCTCTTGTTCGAGAGCAACGGTGGTCGGGAGAGAGGGATGGTGTTCTGCTCTTCGTCTGCTCACTTGGTGACGATAGCGTTCAATGGCCCTATTTTCAGGCTCAGCAATGGCTGCAAACGCCAGATTTTCAAGGGTGTACTCATGGGCAGGATAGAGCAGGGTTGAGCCAGGCAGCGCGGCAATACGACAGAGTGAGTGGTAGAGCTGGTCGATGGTTCCATCAAATACCCGCCCACAACCGCCACTAAAGAGAGTATCGCCACAAAAGAGTCGCCCCTCTGTCCAATAACTGAGATGTCCCCGGGTATGGCCTGGGGTCTCTAACACCTCTATCTGGAGGTTGCACGACTCAATGGCGATGGTATCACCTTCGCGCAGCGGTTGGTTGACCCCGGAGATCTGCTCTTTTTCCGGGCCATAGACAGGTAGTGCAGCTGCTTGCAACTGATGGACGGCGGCGGTGTGATCATGGTGATGATGGGTGATGAGTATCGCCACCAGCTGTCGTTGTTCTCGTTGCAGATAGTGGTGGACGGCCTGGTAATCGCCTGGATCTACCAGGGTGACGGCATTGGAATCCGGGGCTTCAATCGCCCAGATGTAGTTGTCGTCTAGTGCTGGAATGGCGCGAATGTTGGTCATATGGCTGAGTGGCCTGTATCGTATCTGGTGTGGTTGCTGTTCGGGTATAGAGATCTCGTAACCGTTCAGACCCCATCACCTGATCTCCCTCTCCCAGCGGGAGAGGGTAGGGGTGAGGGTTAAAAAAGCAGGGGGGTCTGAACGGTTACGAGATCTCGGGAGTCTGCTTAACTGATTGTATATCGATTTAGGTGGAGATAGGAAACTGAAGGGAGTTGAACTCAAATTAGCCCCCGCAGCAGTGGAAGATTACCTGCAGCGTCAGGAGCTTGCTCTGCTGCAACGGCTATTACCAGAGCTGTTTGGTTATCACCTGTTGCAGCTGGGGGGGGATGACGATTGGGCTGCGTTGGCGGGGACGAGAATCTCACACACCATCTATGGCGATATCGGCCAAGGGCAGAGGCGCATCCTGACGGAGGTGGGAGGCGCGCGCTTTCACGGAGATCCTGCGGCACTGCCGCTCCAGTCAGAGTCAGTTGATCTTGTTCTTTTGCCTCATACCTTGGGTAAAGTGGCCGATCCTCGCGCCCTACTGCGAGAGGTGGAGCGGATTCTCATCCCCGAGGGTCACTTAATTGTCCTTGATTATGCCCCTTACAGTCTCTGGGGTGGTCGGTATCGTCTACAGCAACAACAACATGGGAACAAGAGCGAGCGGAAGGGGCTGATTGCCGAACCGCGTCTGCGGGACTGGATGGAGCTGTTGGGGATGGAGACGGTCTCACTCACGCGCTACCTGTTTCTGCCACCGGTTGCGAGGCTGTTGGCGATGAGACGATTAAAAAGGGTCGAACAGTGGGGGAGACGGTTTCTCCCACTTCTGTGTGGGGGGTATCTGTTACTGGCGAAGAAAAGGGTCTCTACCCTGACCCCTTTAGGCCCCTCGTGGCGAAAGAGACGGCCGTTTCTGCCCTTAAATCTGCCGGCGGGACGGAGTCAGCACGGGGCGAATATCTGCTCACAGACGGTGGAGGACAGAGACATCTCAACACCTATATCCAAGATATCTGGTAACAGTGGATTACAGAAAGCCGATAAGCGCGACGCCCCTGCGTTATGAAGCCCAACAATCTCTCAGGGAATCGCAATCGGAAGTGAACGGTTAACCTAGCGAGAGGCGGTGTTACGCGGCGAGTTTGGTCTTTTTGGTTGAGATGTTGGGATTCCTTGCGTCAGCCCTCTGAGGCAGCGTACTTTGGGGGCTGCTCGGTACGCTTCTTTTGCATCGTTTAACCTAACCCCCCTCAATCCCCCCTTGTCAGGGGGGAGGCTTTGGTGTTCTCTCCCTGCTAAGGAGTAACCGTTTAGTCCCCCTTCCTTAAATCCCCCTCTCCCACTGGGAGAGGGCCGGGGTGAGGGCTAAAACAGG
>JADFYS010000108.1 GCA_015232955.1 Gammaproteobacteria bacterium | reverse complement strand
ACCTCTGCCAACACTTGGTCAAGCGCCTGTTTGGCCTCTTCCCCCTCTGCCCTGTGCCGCAGTTCACGCAGCAGAGGATCACACGCGGCGTCATAGGACTCCAGTGCGCCCAGACATTGGCGATAGATCTCCTGCACACTCTCGCTGGGGACACTTTTCGTCTGCGTTGGTGTAAGGCTAGCGGTGGTGGCAGCCGTCTCCTCCTCCTGTTCCAGCACCCCGGCGACACTATCGAGCATGATGCAGAGCTCCTGCAGCTCCTTGTCGGTGCTGGTAAGCTGCGCGATTAACAGGGAGATCCCGTCGCCCCCCCGAATCGATATCTCGAGACCCGCCGCCAGCTGTCGCAGGCTCTCGGCGCCAATCGTGGCGGCAACTCCCTTTAATGTGTGGGCGTGGCGCTCTGCGGTTACCCTGTCTCCAGCAACGATGGAGGTGCGGATCTTCGCTACACACTGCCGTTGTTGGGTCCGAAAACGCTGAAGGATCCGGTAGTAGAGGCGGCGATTTCCAAGGAGGCGACCCAGAGCTCCGGCAACATCGACCCCGGGCAGATTGATCTCGGACTGCCCACCCGCCTCTAGTGCGGGGAGTTGAACTACAGGGAGCGGTGTTGCAATGGCAGCACTCTCCCCTTTTTTCGGCGTAATCCAGCGCCCAAGGGTCTGAATCAGGTGGGTAACCTCTACCGGTTTGGGGATGAAATCGTCCATACCCGCTGCAGTTGCCCGGGCGCGATCACTGTCAAGGATATTGGCGGTCATGGCGATAATTGGCACTCTCTCTGCCTCTGGCTGCTGTCTACGGATCGCTTCGGTCGCGCAATAGCCGTCCATCACCGGCATCTGAATATCCATCAATATCGCATCAAAACGCTCCTGCGCCACCCTCTTAACCGCCTCTTCTCCGTGGTTGGCAACCGCAACCGAGATCCCGTACTCCTCCAAGATTGAGAGAGCAAGCTCCTGATTAATAAGGTTGTCTTCCACCAGCAGCACGCTCGCGCCCGCGACCTTCGCTGCAGCGTCGGAGATCTCCATCTCCCCCTCTTTTTCCGCTACCGCCTCTCCCTCTGGAAGGGGGATCGTAAGATAGAAGGTGCTCCCTCTGCCGACTTCACTCTTCACAGTCAGCTCTCCCCCCATCATCTCTGCCAGCCGCCTGCTGATCGCCAGCCCTAACCCTATCCCGTCTCGTTGACGAGTGGTGGCGTTATCCCCCTCTTGGGTAAAGGGTTGAAAAAGATGCTGGAGCTGATCGGGTGTAATGCCGACACCACTATCCCTGACGCTAAAACAGAGACGATAGATCCCATCCTCTTCACTCTCTTCAGCGATTACCGAGATATCGACTGTCCCGGAACGGCTATACTTAATGGCGTTACTCCCCAGTCGGGTCAATATCTGGCCCAGATGAAAAGAGTCACCGCGGAAGTAGGGGGGGAGGTTGGGATCGAGAAAGAGGTGTAGCTGTAGATCCTTGGTCGCTGCCAGAGGCTCTAATATCTTTTTGAGTCGGCTATAGAGGGTCTGAATACTGAAGTTATCGCTGGTGATCTCTACCTGTTCGGCGTCAATCGCCGCAAAGTCGATAATATCGGTGAGGATATGCTGTAACGAGGTGGCGGAGTTGTGGATCTTGAGGTGAAGCTCGTGGAGCGGACCACTCTCCCCTTTCACCATTGCCCGCTGCGAGAAGCCAACAATGGCATTCATCGGTGTCCGTAGCTCATGGCTCATATGGGCGAGAAAGAGGTTCTTTGCCACCACCGCCGCCTCCGCCTTCTCTCTCGCCTTCGCATGACGGCGATAGAGATCGATAAAACGGCCCTGAAGGGTGGCGATTAATGCCAGTAACAGAAAGATAGCAACCATTACCGCGATAAAATGGCGACTTAACCGCGCTCTTCGCTCCTGTAACTGCACTATCAACTCAGCAGCGATCTGATCATAGACCTCGAGAAGGTGGTCGATGGGCTGTGTCGCCGCCTGAAAAAATAAGGCATCACTCTCCGGCCACTCTTCTGCCATCAACGGTTTTAGCTGCTGCTGGATAAAGTTCGCACTATCGGTCATCACCTGTTGTAGCTGTTGTTGAATCTCTGCCACCCCCCCGCTTCTCTCCTCCTCAAAGACTGAGAGATTCAGTAATTTAAAGTGGATCTGCTGCCTCCGTGCCTCTATCACGGTCTTGTACCCCACCAGCTCCTGTTTAAGTTCGGGAGTGATCGCGCGGTTGGCGATCACCCCGGTTCCGAGACCACGGATAATTCCAAACTCATTCATCAGCACCGGCAGGACCTGATGCAGCAGTTGCAGGGTAAAAAATTCTGCCATGGGATCGAGGGTGATGCCACTACCAAAATAGACCTTCTCCGCCACCGCCTGCAGCCGGTGAACATAGTGGGTGTGGGCGTCAAAATAGCTGCGACTATCGGAGAAGCTATCCCCCTGTCGTAACCGTTGCCACTCCGCCTGAAGCCAGCGGAGATCGTCGTCCGCGGCAAACTTTTGCGCCGGAAACTGCTGCGACAGCGTCCTCAGCTTATGATCAATGGTATCTGTAGCGCGGTTACACGCCTGAATCAGATCGTAGCTGCCGATCACCACTGCGGTACAGGCGCCACGATGCTCTGGCAGGGCGATGAGTAGCGGCCGAATTAGCTGCAGATAGTGGAGACCCTGCCGCTTCTGATCGAGGGTATCGAGTCTCTCCATGCCGTTGTAGACGATCACCGCTGTGAGCAGGATCACCGTGGCGAAGAGGAGCATGAAAAAACGGGTCACCGTCCGTTGGTCCACCGTTTTCACAACCTTCTCTGTTTCAGTGGTCATGATCACTCATCGCTACAGGGAGATCGGGAAACTCACCCCTTAACGCCACCACCTGCGGGATAAGTCCGAGAAAGAGGGTTGTGAGCTGAGGATCAAAGTGACGCCCCGACTCCTCCTCGATCAGGGCCACCGCCCGCTCCACCGGCCACGCATCCTTATAAGGTCGGGCAGAGGTGAGGGCATCGAAGACATCGCAGATAGCGGCTATCCGCCCTTCATACGGGATCTCCTCCCCCTGCAGCCCTTGGGGATAACCACTTCCGTCCCACTTTTCATGATGGCTGAATGCGATGATCCCTGCCAGCTGCAGCAGATTTGAGTCGTGATCTCCGATGATCTCCCGCCCAATCTCCACATGTTGTTTCATCAGGTGAAACTCCTCTGCGCTCAGCTTTCCCGGTTTGAGAAGGATCTCATCGCGAATTCCGATCTTGCCCACATCGTGCATCGGACTGGCATAGAGGATCCGCTCTGCCTGCCTCTCATCCAATCCTGCGGCGAGCGCCAGCAACTGACAACAGCGACTCATCCGAATCACATGGGCGCCGGTCTCGTTATCACGAAACTCTCCCGCCCGCCCGAGGCGCTCTACCACTTTGAGCTGGGTGGCATAGACCTCCTTCGTCCGCTCCCGTACCCGCTGTTCCAGGGTATCCCCCCGCTGACGCTGACCGATATAGTAGAGTCGGGTTCTAAGCATATTTCTGATCCGCAGCAGAACCTCCCACTGGCGGAAGGGTTTGGTCAGAAAATCGGTCGCTCCCGCTTGCAGCGCCTCGCTCCGGGTGGTGTCATCGGTCTGGGCAGTGAGCACCAGCACCGGGACATAATCGTTGGCAAAGGGGGTCGCAAGAAGTTGCAGGAGCTCTATCCCACTGAGGTGGGGCATACGAATATCGAGCAGCAGAAGATCAAACCCCTCCTCTTGGTAGATGGGAAGGACCTGACGCGGATCCGTAGTAGAACGGAGGTTCTCATACCCCTCATCCTCAAGCATCTGCTCGAGAATCTCGACATTCACCGGTTCATCATCAACTATAAGGATCTTGAGTTGATAGGGGTCCTGATTTTCTCTACTCATTGCGCTCGCTCCAAAACCTTCTCTAAAACAGTAAGAAGTTGCTGAACCTCTAACGGCTTGGTCAGATACTCCACAAAACCGGCCGCCAACCCCCGCTCCCGACTCTCTTTTTTGGCATCTGCGGTTAGGGCGACTACCGGAATCGTCGCCGTCGTCGCACTCTGCTGCAGTTGCGCCAGTGTCGCAAAACCATCGATCCCCGGAAGATAGATATCGAGAATGATCACATCGGGGCGGTACTGTTCTGCAAGGGTCAGCCCGGTCTCACCATCGATGGCAGAGATGAGATCAAACTCAGGGATTCCATCAAAGAGATCCTCCATCAGGGCGAGATTAGCGGGATCATCTTCTACATAGAGCAGCCGCCTCTTTTTGGAACCAAATGAGAGCTGGTGAGGCGCAGCGTGGTGGTGCGCCATGGAGGGGGTATCGCCATCTCTTGCCAACGGATACGCGAGCCAGAAGCAGCTCCCTCCCCCCTCTCCACTCTCGTAGCCGATATCACCGGACATCTCTCTCATCAACCGTTTGCTGAGTGCGAGGCCGATCCCACTCCCCTCGACCTCTGTTGTCTCGGCACCGAGACGGCTGAAGGGGGTGAAGAGTTCACTGCTCCGCTCGGGGTCGATCCCACGCCCCTGATCGCAGACCGTTATCCGCATCATCTCCACCGCGCTCTCCGCTTTCACTAGGATACGCCCCTGTTCCCGGTTATATTTCACCGCATTGGAGAGAAGGTTGAGCAGCGCCTGTTTCGCCCGCATTGCGTCGCAGCGGATCGGCGGCAATTGGGGGGGGAGTTTCACCTGAAGGGTGATACCCCGCGCCTCTGCCTGATGCCGGATAACGGTGAGGGTATCCTCAATCAGGGGCAGAGTCTCCACCTGTTCGATGGTGAGGTGGATCCGCCCCGCCTCAATTCGCGCCAGATCCAGCACCCCATCCACCAGACGGAGGAGATGTTCACCACCACGAATGATATGTTCCGCCTGTCGCTGCTGTCGCGGATTGAGGGGGTGTTTTTTACTTGAACACAACACCTGCGCAAAACCGAGAATGGCGTGAATCGGTGTTCGCAGCTCGTGACTCATACTTGAGAGAAACTCCGATTTCGCCTGATTGGCTCTATCTGCTGCTGCTCGCGCCTGCTGCAGTTCAAGACTTATCCGGTACGCCTCCTCTTCTGCCTCTTTACGCCGGGTGATATCCTGAACCACCCCCAACATCTTCAGCGGCTCTCCCCTGGAATCCCGGGTGACATCTCCCCGTTCATAGAGCCAGCGAACGGTGCCATCGGGCCAGACGACACGGTGTTCGATCTCGTAGCCAGAGCTGTTTTGGAGGCAGTTATCGACGGCCTGCTGCAGCCGCGATCGATCTTCGGGGTGAACCGCGGCAATGAAGTTGTCATAGCTGGTCTCGAGATCCCCCATCGGGTAGCCGAACATCGGTGCAATCTGCTCTGACCAGAGGAGCTCACCGCTGACGATATCCCAGTCCCAGATGCCAATATTGGCAAAATTGAGGCTGGTCTGGAAGCGCAACTCACTACGCGACAGCCGCTCCACCATCCCTTTGAGGCTGCGTGCCCGTTTGGCGCGGGAGAAGACCATCGCCACCAGCACCGACTCTTCCGCCCCCTTTTCGAGAAATTCGTCACCACCCGACTGAATACCGGTGACCCGCCGCTGTAACCCCCCCTCGGCGGTTAAAAAGATGATCGGGGTCTCGATATATTGTGGAAACTGACGAATAAGCGCTGCCAGCTCAAAACCGTTACACTCCGGCATATTGACATCCATCAGGATGACATCGGGTGTGAACTCCTGCAGCAGCGCCAACACCCGTAACGGTTGATGGACCGTTTTACAGATCACCCCTCTGGCTTGAAGAAGGGTGGCGTGATAGCTGGCAATCTCGGGATCATCATCGATCACCGCGACCCTATACGGGTTTTTCGTCGGTTGCAGAACCAGGTGGTCCAGGATGGTGATCAACTCATGAATATCAAAAGGCTTCACCAGATAGCCTTCACAACCGGCACGAACCGCCCCGAGACGGGCGGGGGTATCATTTCTGACCGAAAGATAGATCACCGGGACCGAGAGCTGCTTCTGCTGACGCAGTTGGAGAATTTTTTTCGGCCCTGCCTCTTCGTCACCATGGAGCATCACATCCATCAATACCGCGAGGATAGTATGGCTGGTGAGGATCGGCTCCATCTCGGCGATAGTGCTACAGCAGAGGATTGTGTAGCCGAACATCTTTGTCTGCTCCTGCAGGAGCAGCGAAAATTCGGGATCGTCATCGACCAGCAGCAGCCGCCGCTCCCCCCCATCTCTCTCGGAATCCTTCCATGCGGTCATCTTCGACAGCGAGAGGCTGGGGTCGGCGCTCTTCCCCTGACGCAACAGAGTCAGCAGGGCGCGAACCTCTCCCTTCTCTGAGTCGTTGAACGGTTCACCGCTGGCGCTCAACCCTTCACAGCTTAGCTCAACCGTGCGCGCCGCTTCAGAGATCTCACGATAGCCGTGAGTACCGGCAGCCCCTGCCAGTTTATGGCTCTCCGCCTGCAGTGCCAGAAGCGCCTTGCGCCGATCTTCGGCCACGGTCGCAAAAAGGACGCCATCAAACTGGGTTTCGATCTCCTGCAGGCGCTGCGGCAGGCGATCCAAAAAGCCCCGTTTCAGCTCTTTTAGCTTATTGATGAACTCTTCGTTGGTCACGCTGTGCTCACTCCTGTCGTCTAGATTCCACTTACGCCCTTCTGTTCAGGAGTAACCGTTCAGACCCCAATGTCATGAAGTTAAGGGTGGGGATCTCCGCTACCCGATTGGCGGGACGCCGTAAACCCATCC
>JADFYS010000107.1 GCA_015232955.1 Gammaproteobacteria bacterium | reverse complement strand
CATTGGGAGAGGGCCGGGGTGAGGGCTAAAACAGGCCAGGGGAGTGAATGGTTACGCTAATGTATTTCACGCTAACATCTACCCAAGACAGTTGGAAACAGTGGATTTCAGGGCATCAACAGGAGTGGCGATTCAAGGCATGAAGCCGCATATAGGCTTCATCACGCTCGATCGTCACGCTTATCGTCTTTCTGCAACCAGCGTTTTCAGGGTTCTTGGGTATAAACTTGGGTATAACTTGGGCATAGGTAACAACAGATGTTTACAGGAATTATTGAAGCCGTAGGTTCCATCACCACGGTTACCGCCACCGGGCCGGATCTGCGCCTGACCATCGAAGCAGGAGAGCTGGATCTGGATGATGTCAGACTCGGGGATAGTATCGCGGTCAACGGCGTCTGCCTTACCGTCACCCACCTCACCACCTCTGCCTTCTCCTGCGATGTGTCGCGGGAGTCCCTCCTGCACACTACCCACCGTCATCTCAAAGCGGGCGCACGGGTCAACCTTGAGAAGGCACTCACCCTCCAGTCCCGGCTCGGGGGCCATCTGGTGAGTGGTCATGTCGATGGCATCGGTGAGGTGATCTCGAGCCAACAGAGCGGTTTTTCACTACAACTGAAGATCGCAGCCCCGCCTGAACTGAGCCGTTACATTGCGGCCAAAGGATCTATCACCATTGACGGTGTCAGTCTCACCGTTACCGATATTGAGGGGAGCAACTTTCAGCTCAACATCATCCCCCACACCCTCGCCGGTACCACTTTGGAGCAGATTCAGCCGGGAAGAGAGGTCAATCTTGAGGTTGATCTCCTCGCACGATATGTCGAGCGGCTGCTCACAGGATCCAAGACGCCACCCTCCCATCATGCTAAGATCACCCCGTCACTTCTTGCCGAAAACGGCTACCTTTAGCCCGCCTACCCAAAGAGTCGAGGAAACTGTGGAACTAAACACCATTTCAGAGATTATCGAGGATATTCGTCTCGGCAAGATGGTTATCCTGATGGACGATGAGGATCGTGAAAACGAAGGGGACCTGATTATGGCCGCGTCGATGATTCGCCCTGAGGATATCAACTTTATGGCGCGATACGGCCGCGGCCTGATCTGTCTCACCCTCACCCGCGAACGCTGTCAGCAGCTACAACTACCGCTGATGGTCGCCAATAACCGCGAGGCGCAAGGGACCAACTTCACCGTCTCGATCGAAGCGTCACAAGGGGTCACCACCGGGATCTCCGCCTATGACCGCGCCATCACCGTCCGCGCAGCAGTCGCCCCCAACGCCTCTCCTGCCGATATCGTCCAGCCGGGTCACATCTTTCCACTGATGGCCCAACCGGGCGGGGTGTTGACCCGCGCCGGCCACACCGAAGCGGGGTGTGACCTTGCGCGGCTTGCCGACCACGAACCGGCGGGGGTGATTGTCGAGATCCTCAACGAAGATGGCACCATGGCCCGTCGCCCCGATCTCGAGAGGTTCGCCCAGGAGCACAACCTCAAAATCGGCACCGTGGCCGATCTCATCCACCACCGCCTACAGAACGAACCGACCATCGAGCGGGTGGCAGCGTGTGCAATGCCGACCCATCATGGCGACTTTCAGATGTTCACCTATCGCGATCTCATTCATCGTCGTCTCCACTACGCCCTGACCAAGGGGGAGGTGGCGGATGGCGAACCGGTTGCGGTGAGAGTCCATATGCAGGACTCCCTCTGTGATCTCTTTGATAGTCGACAGGGGGAGTGCCACTGGCCGCTGCGTCACGCCCTCGATTATGTCGAAGCGGCGGGACGGGGGGTGGTGATCATCCTCAATCAGGATGAGGAGAACGACACCCTGCTCAAGCGCATTAAAAGCTATGAAGAGGGGGCCGCCGCAGTGACGACCGAGGCGAGTGGCGACCTTCGCACCTACGGCATCGGTGCCCAGATTTTGATCGATCTCGGCGTCAACAAAATGGTGGTTCTCGGTACACCGAAAAAACTTCACGCCATCTCCGGCTACGATCTGGAGGTGACCGCCTACATTGACCCCGAAACCCTGAACCCCTAATCTCAGGCGCAGCAGTGAGAGATAGCGGCGACCCTATTTATTAACACCAGCAGGAGAGAAGAGTGAAACATATTCAAACCACCGAAGGGGATCTCACCATCAACGGCATCCGTTTTGGTATCGTTGTCGGCCGTTTTAACAGCTTTGTGGTGGAGCATCTGCTGGAAGGGGCGGTGGACTGCCTCCTCCGCCACGGTGCAAAAAAAGATGAGATGGAGATCGTCCGTGTCCCCGGCGCGTTTGAGATCCCCCTCATCACCCAGCGCCTGGCGCGACAGAAGCGGTTTGACGCCATTATCGCCCTCGGGGCGGTGATTCGTGGTGGGACCCCCCATTTCGACTATGTCGCTGGAGAGTGTACCAAGGGTCTCGCCTCGGTCTCACTCGCTGAAGATATCCCCATCGCCTTCGGTGTCTTGACTGTGGATACCATTGAACAGGCGATCGAGCGCTCTGGCACCAAGGCGGGGAATAAAGGGGCAGAAGCGGCGCTCTCGGTGATTGAGATGGTCAATCTGCTACGAGCCTTCTCCTAAGGCGATCCCCCTCACCCCCCACCCATTCAAATGAGCAGACAGCGCCATCTCGCCCGACAACGGCTCGTCCAGGCACTCTATCAGTGGCAACTTACCGGGCTGGCGATCAGCGATATTGAGCAGCAGTTCCTGCGCGAACAGGAGATGAAGGGGGTCGAGATCGACTACTTCTGCGAACTGCTGCACCAGATCCCGGCCGCCCTCGATGAGATCGATAACATCAACCGCCCCCACCTCGACCGCTCTGTCGATAGCCTCGACCCGATCGAATCTGCAATCCTCCGTATCGGGGTCTACGAGCTTCGGTCGCGGCCGGAGATCCCGTTTAGGGTGATCATTAACGAAGGGGTTGAGCTGGCGAAAGAGTTCGGGGCGGATCAGAGCCACCGCTATATCAACACAATCCTCGATAAAGCTGCTGCCACCCTCCGCCCGCTTGAGGTTCAGGCGCGTAAGGGCACCTGATGGGTGGTCCCCCTCCTCTCTCCGAATTTGATCTCATCCAGCGCTACTTCGTCCGCAATCGCCCCCACTCTGCCACCACCCTTCTCGCCATCGGCGATGATGCCGCCCTCACCCGGATTACTCCCGAACAGGAGCTGGTGGTCACCGTCGACACCCTCATCGCCGGTCACCACTTCCCCCTCGACACCTCAAGCGAGGATATCGGCTATAAGGCGCTTGCGGTCAATCTAAGTGACCTTGCCGCGATGGGGGCCACTCCTCGCTGGTTCACCCTGGCGCTCGCCCTGCCTGAAGCCGATCCCCGGTTTCTTGAAGGTTTTGCCAACGGCCTGTTTCAGCTTGCAGATCACGCTGCAGTGGAGCTGATCGGCGGCGACACCGTCCGCGGAGCGCTCACCATCACCATTCAGGCCCTCGGATCCGTGCCATCGGGGGAGGCCCTGCGCCGTAGCGGTGCCGGCGTTGGGGATGCAATCTTTGTTTCAGGAACGGTAGGGGATGGAGCGGCAGGGCTAAAGGCGAAGAGAGAGGGGCTGGATGCCCCAGAGCTGATTGCACGCCTCAACCGCCCCACACCCCGAGTCGCTCTTGGGCAGCAGCTACGGCAGATCGCCACCGCAGCCATCGATATCTCAGACGGTCTATGTGCCGACCTTGGACATCTTCTCTCCGCCAGCGGCGTTGGCGCAGAGATTGCCCTTCTGGAGATCCCCGCTTCACCACAACTGCGCCACCATTTTCCATCCGCATCGGAACAACAGCGGTTGATGCTCAGTGGCGGCGATGATTATGAACTGCTCTTTACCGTCCCCAAAAGTCGCTGTGGACAGCTGGAGCAGATTGCGACCAATTGTCACACCCCCATCCACCGTATCGGCACCATCACCAACGACAGCGGGTTGACCCTAATCGCGGCCGATGGCGGCAGCACCACCTTCGATCCCGGGAAGCTTGGTGGTTTCGACCATTTCCGTCAGGAGGTGCTGTGATCCCCCCCCCATCTAACCACGGTCGCGATCCCCGCCCCCGCGATCTGCTGCAGCCGGTGATGTTTCTCGGGTTGGGCTTCGGTTCAGGACTTGCACCCAAAGCCCCCGGGACAGCAGGCACCGTTGCCGCAATCCCGCTCTACCTCCTGTTGCAACCCCTACCCCTACCGCTCTACTGCGCCTTGACCCTCCTCGCCTTTGTAGCTGGAATCTACATCTGCGGAGAGACCGCCCACCGCCTGCAGCGCCACGATCACGGCGCCATCGTCTGGGACGAATTTGTCGGTTACTGGGTCACCGTCTCACTGCTCTCTACCACTACCGACGGCGAGTGGTGGTGGATTCTCCTCGGTTTCCTCCTCTTTCGTCTCTTTGATATTGTCAAGCCGTGGCCAATCGACCGCCTCGACCGCGAAATGGCGGGGGGGCTGGGGATCATGGTGGATGATCTGCTGGCGGGTCTCTACGCCCTCCTGCTGTTACAGTTACTGATATGGCTATTCTAAACATCCGGCTCGCCACCCCCCTTCTCCTCCTCCTCGCAGCTATGGGATCCGGATCCCAACCACTAGCCGCAGAGGAGATTCGAGTCGTCGCCCTCTTCGGGAGCAAAGTGCTATTAACCATCGATGGTAACCGCCGGATGCTCACCCGCGGCGAAAGCTCCCCCGAAGGGGTTAAACTGATCAAAAGTGATAGCGACGGTGCCTGGCTGGAACAGCGCGACCACAGCTTCTATCTCGCTCTCGACAGCTCTATCGGCAGCCAGTATCAGAGTGCTCCCCCCAAGCAGGTGACCATCCTCCCCGATCTCGATGGTATGTACCGGATTGAGGGGGAGATTAACGATCAAGCGGTGGAGTTTCTGGTAGATACAGGGGCGCAGGCTGTTGTCCTCAACCGCCCTCTGGCCGAGAGGCTTGGGATCCGCTATCGCCAGCAGGGAGACCCCGTCCGGGCCGAAACCGCCTCTGGCATCACCACCGGATATCAGATTGTGATCCATAAAATCACCGTCGGGACGATCCTTCTCCACAACACCACGGCGATCGTCATCGATGGCGAGCAGCCCTCACGCCCACTCCTTGGTCTCAGCTTTCTCTCTCGGCTTGAGCTGCAGCAGAGAGGGAAGGTGATGGAGTTGATTCAGTAAGCTATAAAGTGATCACGAAGGGGGGTTGTATACCAATGCTATTAAGTTAGTGACTGCGAAGGGATGTTCGCTACCCGATTGACGGGTGTCGATGGCATGGACGCCATCGTCAAGCCCCCATGGATGGGTTTACGGCGTCCCGCCAATCGGGTAGCGGGCATCCCCACCCCTAACTTAATGACATTGGGTTATATACCCACTTTGTACTTGTAGACCACCCCTGCTTTGGGTTTAATAGAGGCACCGTATCTATTCCCGAGGGAGGGCAGGTTAATGGCGTTTACTATTTTCTCGAAAAAGGGGGTGCCCTCCGGCGCAGATTCTGATGCAAACGGAGAGCAAGGCCCCCTCCCGCTCTCTTTTCGCCGCCGCTTTGGCTGGGGAGTAGAACTCTTCAAACGCAATCTGGGCACCATGGTGGCTTTGGGGATCATCTTTTTCATCCTCTCCATCGCTGCCATCGCCCTCGGCATCTTTGCCGGAAGCGCCAATATCGCCTCCACCATGATGTCCCTCTCTATGGCCGGAAGCAGCCCCGGCGCCCCTCCAAACCCCCTGCAGCTCTTCTCCACTCTATTCGATCCCCTGACGCTATTGGCGATGGGAGGTGGCTTTCTCCTCTCACTCCTCTTCCTCTTCTGGTTTCAGGGTGCCAGCTTCCACCTCCCTGCCGCCTCTCTCGTTAGCGGTGAACGCGCCGGAATCCTTGCGGCAATGAAGAGCAGCCTGCGTCGACTCCCCGACTTTATTAATGCCATCTCTCTCCTCGCCCTCTTCACCCTTCTTGCGCAACTCGCCTTCACCCTCATCGGTTCCGCCATTGGCGGGATGTTATGGTGGCTACTCGCCTCTTTTCTCTTCACCATCTGGCTCTCACTCACCCTGATTCTCGCTGCGCCTATCGCCATTCTTGAAAACAGAGGCCCCCTCGACATCCTCTCCCGCGCCTGGGAGCTGGCAGAGGGGATACGACTGCGGATGTTGGGCCACTTTATCCTCCTCGGGCTTGTCACCATCCTCCTCTTCCTCTTGGTCATGGTACCGATCTGGCTCCTCTCCGGGCTGCTGGGAGGGGGTCTGATCATCGCTCTCCTCTCCCTTATCACCTCTTTTCTACTCTATTTCTTCATCACCTTTCAGTCGCTCTTCTTTATCGAATCATTCTATTTTGAAGCGAGAGTGGTGAAAGAGGGGTGGAGACCGGGCTGGTCCGAGACCCCGGAAGAGAGCTGGATCCTCTCCAGCGGAGAAGATGACTATAGTGGTGAAGGGCGTGGCTGGAGAGGTTGGGGTGAACTCCTCCTCATCACCCTCATTCTGGTGGCCATCAATGTGGGTGGCTATCTTCTTCTGGTTCAACCCAATCTCAACAGCGCGACAGAGGTGAACCAATTCAGCTTTTCCAGCCAGACCCACACCACACCCTACACCTCCCCTGTTGTCACCCCCCCCCTCTCCCAGAGTCTACCCACCCTCCAGGGGGACGGCTCACCGGTTGGGGTCACTGCCCGCCTGGTGCGCGATGTCTTCTTTGAACAGCAGGATAGTGCCTCTTTCTGGATTAAGGTGGCGGTTGAAGGGGCTGTAATCCCGGAAGAGGGGAGCGATCCGGGCAAAGT
>JADFYS010000106.1 GCA_015232955.1 Gammaproteobacteria bacterium | reverse complement strand
CTTTTTTTTTTTTTTTTTTTTTTTTTATGAGGCAGGAGCGGTGGTGTAAATTGGTTAAAATGGTGCGTGAATTATAATTTCTATTAAAAGAACGGGTGCATATAATGGCGGGATTGGCAGATTTGGTGGGCACCTTGATGCAAGGTGGGATGGGGGCTGGTGGGCAGAACCGACTGCAGAGTGCCCTGGGTCAGGGTGGATTGGGTGATCTGTTTGGCGGCTCTGGCTCCGGAGGTGCTTTAGGGGGGCTGATGAGTGCCGCAGGGGGACTTTTCGGTCAGGCGACGGATTCGGTGAAGGGGGGCAACCCCCTTGCCGTCGGTGGTCTGGGAGCATTGGCGGGATCCCTGCTGGGCGGCGGCTCAGGCTCCGTCAAGGGGGCTGTGGGCGGTGGGGCGATGGCGCTGCTTGCCGGTTTGGCGCTAAAGGCGTTAACGGGGAACGGTGCTGCGGCAACGGCACAACCACCACTCGCCCTGCGTGGTGCCCAGAACCACGAAGAGGAGCAAGAGCTGGAGCAGAATGCTGAACTGATGTTGCGGGCGATGGTGAGTGCAGCCAAGGCGGATGGCCACATTGACAGTGATGAACTTCAGCAGATCCTGGGAAAACTGAAAGAGGCGGGGGCAGATGCCGCTGTTCAGGGGATGGTGCTCGATCTGATGCAGGCCCCGCTCGATTTCGACGCCTTGGTTGCCGCGATTCCCAACCGAGAGGTTGCGGCTCAGGTCTATGCCGCCTCACTCTTCGCGATTGAGGTGGATACCGACGCCGAACGCGACTATCTGGCGCGACTTGCCGCAGCCACTGGTCTCGATAGTGCTGTTGTCGCACAACTTCATCAATCCCTCGGAGTCTCCTGATATCATCTCTCCTCCCTCTCTGAGGGGGGAAGTTCATGTAGCAGCTCTCTCTGTCATCTATAAAAAGGCATCAATTTATGGCCGTAACCCAAGGAGTAATTAGTGTTTAGGTATCCTGCGGATCGCATTCCGGTGACGATAATTCTTCTCCTCTCGCTACTCGATTTTTCCCTCTATTTTCTGGTGGATGCGGTCTGGGTTCTGGCACTCTTCTGGCTGTTGATGATCATCCCCAAAGGGAAGATAGGGGCCTGGAATCACCACCATCAACACACCCCCACCTTTCGCAAGCGGCCCCTCAACCTTCTGTTGGAGTTCTTCTATGCGCTCCATACGGGGGTAACTACCAATATGTGGCTGCTCCACCATGTTTTGGGTCACCACCTCAACTTCCTTGATCAGAGTAAGGATGAGAGTCGTTGGCAGTGCCGCTCGGGAAGAACGATGGGAGAGGTAGAGTACACCCTGAATGTTGCCGGTACGGCGCATATCCGCGCCTATGGTGTAGGTAGACGCTATCCAAAGTTACAGCGCAAATTTGTCATCTACACCGTGACTACCCTGCTGGTGGTCGCGGTACTGACCTGGCTGCGGCCGGCGCAGGGGCTGTTTCTCTTTATTTTGCCGATGGTGATGGGGATCCTTCTCACCTCATGGGCCACCTATGAACATCACTCGAACCTCAGTACCGATAACGAGTTTGAGGCGTCACGCAACAATCTGAACCGCTTTTACAACCTGACTACCGGTAACCTCGGATACCACACCGCCCACCACCACAAACAGGGAGTGCACTGGTCGTTACTGCCGCAACTACATGAAACGATTAAAGATAAAATTCCAAACCATCTCATAAAGTATGCCGCCCTGTAGGGGGAGCATTCTCCAGGAGTCGGGAGATCGACCTAACCTCCCGCACAATAATGATCCTGAACAGCTGCGCAAGGCGATCCTTGCCGCCGCCGAGGTGCTAGGGCTAGCCCGGGCCGAGCTGGCCCGAATCCTCGGGTTACGCTGTCCCGGTATTACCGCTTTCTATTCAGGGGAGCTACCGCTCTTGCCGGGAAGTGAGGTGCGGTTGCAGGGGGAGCGGTTGGTTTGTCTGCACCACCTTCTACAGCAGCAGCTGGGAGGGGTTCGGTCGAAGATGGTGCACTGGTTGCGGCGGGAGCAGCCAACGCTGGGGGGAGTCCCTTTCTATCTGATAGTAGATGAGGGAAAACTGGCACATGTACTCGAATATCTTCAGGAGAGCGTCATCTCTGTTGGGTATTGTGATGGGAATCGAGGTTTCCAAAATTGAGAGAGAATAGATGAAGGCGAGCGTTATTGGGCTATGGCAGAAGCTGGCACAGCTTCAAGGCAGCATCTACTACTGGTTAACTGTGGCTCTTCTTGCACTCTCCTTCGAATCATTGGCGCTATTCTATCAGTATCAACTGCACTACGGCCCCTGTGTGCTCTGTATACAGACCCGGGTCTGGGTATTGGCTCTGCTGATGGTGGGGCTGCTTGGGATCGGGCTCTGCCGCTGGCGCTGGGGCGGAACCCTGCTCCACCTCCTCACCCTTGGCGTTGGGATTGGGCTGTTGGAGCGATCGTGGCAGCTATTGGGGACCGAACGCGGCTGGATCTTCGGCAGCTGCAGTATGGATCCCGGTTTCCCCCTCTGGTTTGCCCTTGATCGCTGGCTCCCCCAACTCTTTGCACCCACCGAGGCGTGCGGCTACACCCCCGAGCTGCTGTTTGGGGTGACCATGGCAGAGGGGCTACTTCTCTTCTCTGTGGTGTTGCTGCTCTGGTCACTGCTTTTTGTAGTGGGTAATTTATTACAGCGACGGTAGTCTATAACCCCAAGAACCCTGAAAACGCGGGTTTCAGAAAGCCGATAAGCGCGACTCCTCTCGACTCCCTGCAATCCACAGTTTCCAACTGTCTTGGGTATAGCTGGAGATGTTATGACTTTTTGGAGGATCTGATTGGATGAGAACAAGAGTGTGGGCTTTACTCCTTCTATTCGCGGTTGGCACTGGCTGCCATCAAGCGGTGATGGAGCTTGATCCCCAGTTTAGCGCCAAAGCTGACCAGTATGCGGTGTCTGGACGACAGGGGTTGATGCTAAAAGAGAAGGTCTCTTTTGGACCTTATAGCAGTGGTGAGGTCGATCGCGAGTGGGATAGTATCGGCCAGTGGCAACTTTTTGGTTACCACTCTGCGACGCAGGACGGCGGATTTCGATTTCAGCTAGAGGGGGGCGGTGGAACGCCGTGGCGGGTGGAGTGCCACAACCGGGCCACCCTCCGCGAAATGAGCCTTGATCTTCTTCTGGGGGAGAACTGGTCTTGGGTGGTTGAGTCGAATAACCGTTTTAGTTGTGGTTTTACCCGAAGCGGGGAAAGTAGCGAGCGCGGCTGGTTGATGGCGCTGGCGGAGAGTGGTAATGGCACCCCTCTCGGGGGGATGATTGGCCGTAGTGATGGCCTTCGTAGCTGGAAAATAGAGGGGATTGATCGCTTGCAGGGGGCGGCAATTGCCACGGCTGCGGCCAACGGTTTTACGATTACCGGTGACCACGGGGCGTTGGCTGCGGTGGAGATTATCAATGAGGGTCGGGTCTGGATCGCTAAAACGGTTCAGGGCGAAGATCGTGATCTCCTTGCTGCGGCTGCGCTGGCGATGCTGCTCTATCGTGAACCGGAGCGGATGGTGATGGAGTAAGGCCGTAACCGTAGCGGGTAATCACCTTGCGGCTCTCACTATTTTGTAGCCAGCGATAAAGGGCCTGGGCGGCGCTACTCTTCTCTCCTCTTTTCAGAAGCACCGCCTGCTGCCGGAGCGGTTGGTAGAGAGCCTCTGGAATCAGCCAGTGTGAACCCGATTTTCCCGGGGGGAGGAGGGCGATCTGCGCCAACGCAATGAACCCCAGAGGGACATTGCCACTGGAGATATATTGATAGGTCTGACTGATACTATCCCCCTGAATAAAGGTGATCTCGGGTGACTGCCAGAGATTGAATCTTTGCAGCACCTCAAGGGCGGCACCGCCATACGGCGCGCTTTTGGGGTTGGCAAGGGCGATTCGGTCAACCCCTTTCTGTCGTAGAACCTCACCTCTAGGGTCAATCAGATTGGGATCCGGGCTCCAGAGCACCAGCTTTCCCACGGCATAAGTAAAACGGCTATCGGCAATGGCGACCCCCTCTCTCTCCAGCCGCTCTGGCCGCTCGGCGTCAGCCGCAAGGAAGAGGGCAAACGGGGCACCATTGCGGATCTGGGCATAGAGCTTTCCGGTGGAGCCGTAACTGACGATCGCTCTATGAGGCGTGGCCTCCTCAAATTGAGCGACAATATCACGCATCGCTGCCGTAAAATTGGCGGCCACGGCGACATGAACTTCGGCAGCGGAGAGCAGTGTTGGCAAGAGGCAGAGCAGGTTAAAGCCAACTACAGTAAACTGCTTACGCAAGCGGAGAGAAGAGAGCGGAGAGAGAACGGGCACGAGGGGAGAACTCCTTTTCTGAACATTTAGAGAACCATTTTAGGAGATATTCCCTCGTTGAAGCAAATGAGAGATAGAGGAGGAGTGTAGATGGCGTTAGTGGATATGAGAGAGATGGTACGGCACGCCTATGATCACCATTATGCGGTACCCGCATTTGAGGTAGAGTGCCTGGATCTGTTGGCGGGGGTGGTGATCGCTGCCGAACAGTGGCAGTCACCGTTCATCGTGACCATCCCGGCAGCAGCCGTTGCTACAGTGGATCAGGAGCTGCTCCTCCCCGCGGTGGAGGCAGCGGCACGAAAAAGCGCAGTTCCAGTGGCGATTGAGTACCGAAGTGGTGGAACGGTAGCGGAGACGATCACCGCGATCAACCGTGGCTGTAATGGGATCGCAGTGAGCGTAGGATCGCCGTTGGCGCAAGAGGGGCGCGCCCTGCTGACGGAGATGGTAAAGATGGCAACGGGATGCGGAATCGCGATCGAGGCGACCATTCCAAGCGATAATCTGGATAGCGACACCCTGCAGCAGTTGATTACCACCACCGGTGTCGGGCGGCTCGCGGTGGCAATATCCGGGGCGAGCCGAGACGGAGATGAGTTGGCACAGTGGCGCAGGGTTGAAGAGGGGTTGCAGCGGCTGCAGCGATCCCTCGATCTTCCGTGGGGGCTATCTTGCCCGGTAGCACCCGAGTCGGCACAGCTGCAGCAGCTTATCACCTCTGGTGTCGCCAAGGTTGGAGAGTGTGGTGCGCTAGCCGCCGTAGTGACGGCGCTGGTCAGGGATCATCTCCATAGTCTTGATGGAGAAAATCTCCCCGATCGCGCCCGAATTCGGGAAGCCGTAGCCTCAGAGGCGGAGTCGTGGATGAGGTTGACCCAGGCCGCGGGTAAGGCGCCGGCGTTATTACAAACGGTAACGCCATGGCTACCGGTGGAGCACCTCATTATCTTTAATGTTGAGGGGCTGGACGAAGCCGGTGTGACTGCGATGCTGCACCGGGGAAGGGAGGTGTTGTCACAGATCGCCGGGGTGCGCGAAGTGGTTACCGGCGAAGCGATTAAGGAGGGGGCTGCCTACCGTTACACCTGGCTGGTGCAGTTTTGCCACCCTGCGGTGATCGCCAGTTATCGGGATCATCCGCAACATGTCGCCTTTGCTGATGACTATTTTCGCCCGGTGGCGGGAGAGCGGATCAGTATCGACTACCTCTGGAGTAGGGCGTAGGGAGAAAATTTGTTCAGGGTTGCCGCTTATCCAAAACCGCTATCCAGCGGATCCTGACAAAACTCCCGTCGCCGACAGCTGGGGCAGAACTCCCCGAGGTAGAGGGCATCGACCCAGTCGCTCAACTCACGAATCTGTTGGCGGTCGTCAAAGAGAAAGCCCGCCTCAAAGTTGCGTTTGTCTCGGTGTTTACTCCCCATGCCGGCACCGGTGAGGTTGGGGGATCCGACAAAGGCGAGACGGTTATCGATAATGATCGCCTTGGTGTGAACCCGGGGGCAGAGGATGCGCTCAAAGAGATCGTTCGCAACCAGTTGCGGAAAGCGATCAAAATCTTCGCGGAACCTCGGCCCCGGCTCTTTGGCGTGAATCAGGCGAATCGCCACGCCATTGGCGACCAGCTCTGCCAGAAGTTGGAGCAGGGGGGCAAACCCCTTTGCCGTCTCGATATACATATCCTTAATATCCGCAGTCACCAGCCAGACAAACTGTCTCGCTTCGGGGAGATGGCTGAGGATCAGCTCTTCATAGATAGAACGGTTGAGTAGTAGCTGGTGCATGGTCGGGTAGAGTGTACAATATGGGGCGGAAAATTGTCGCCGAGAATGGTTGCGCGTTTAGCACGAACGGGCAATGATAAATTAATGGCGGAAGAGAATGTGCCACTTAAACAAGGAGAAAAGTAGTGTTAGATCAGAAGTTAATCGAATCAGCTCTGGGTGATATCCGTCCTGCGCTTCAGGCAGATGGCGGGAATGTTGAGTTTGTCGATACCACTGACGATGGCGTGGTGCTGGTTCGCCTTCAGGGGGCCTGCTCTGGCTGCCCTTCAGCCACGATGACCCTAAAGATGGGGATCGAGCGCCACTTAATGGCCAAGGTTCCCGGTATTACCGCAGTAGAAGCGGTGCGATGAACTTGTTGTAATCTCTCGGGGGCGGAGCGATGTATGAGTATCTCTTTTTTGGGGGCTCGTGATCGCTTTGTCGCCGAACTGGAGACACGACAGCTAGAGTTTCAAGCGGATTCAGATGAGACGCTATTGATTGCGGTGGCGGAAGAGATCTCCACCGCCGATAGCGAGGCGATGGACCATCTCTATGATCAACTGCTGCAGCAGACCGAGGCGATGATGGAGGCGGGGGAGGATGCTCTGGAGGTAACCGTTCAGACCCCATCACCTGATCTCCCTCTCCCAGCGGGAGAGGGTAGGGGTGAGGGTTAAAAAAGCAG
>JADFYS010000105.1 GCA_015232955.1 Gammaproteobacteria bacterium | reverse complement strand
CGGCTCGGAAGGCTGGTGATGCCATCGCTATCGGTCTGGCGGGCATAGAGGATGTTGCTCCCCTGTATCGGGGTGAAGCTGCTGTTCCAGTTTACGCCATCGCTGCTATATTCAACCGTTGCCCCGTTTTTAACCCCCTCTTCGACGATCTCTGCGCGGTGGGTGTGGGTATCACTGTCGCTGAGGCCGGTGTCCCGGAGCAGGCGCAGTACCGGCGCCGGGGGGAGTCTGGGGTTGGCGTCGTTATCCAGATCGCCGTCGACATCTCCCAGGATATGGCCGGCTTCGGTGATGCCACTACTGAGGGCGCTCCCTTCCGTGGAGCCAACCTCTGCACTCAAATCGCCACTACTGCTGCTCTGTACCCGGGTCTCCACCGTGGCAGAGACGATCTGCACCGAGGCCATCCCTTTGAGGGCATCCAGCGGTTTGGTCACATTTTCGCTCTCAACCGTGATCGCGCTGTTGAGGTTCACCGCAATTTGGCTGACAGAGGTGGCCAGGGCCGCCGTCTGCGTCTGCTGTTCGGTGGTTGCCCCTGCCTTTATCGCGGCGCCATTAAACAGGGTTTCGGTCTGGGTCTGGCTTTTGAGATCAACACTGCTCCCCTGAACCACGGTTTCGGCCATGGAGGTGATGACATTTTTCCGGGCCTCTGTGTTGTTTGTGCTGACACCGCTATTTCGCAGAAGGGCCGCCCCCTGGCTGGTGGTGGTGTGGATCTGGGTCACCACCGCCTGGGTCCGCAGGGCATCGCTGACCTCTGCCGCTGTGGCGCCGGTCTTTACTGCGCTGGAGATGGGGTCGTAATGTTTCAGGTCGAGGCCTGCGGCAATGCCAAGGGCACTTTTGACCAGTGTTTCGGCAGCGGCACTGTCTATGCCTCCCGTGGACGCCACCTGATCGATGAGGGTGGTCAGGGGGCTGATGACGGTAGCGCCCTCCGGTGCCGTAAACTCGCCATCAGCAGGGCGACCGGTGGCGATATCCGTGCCGCCAATGGAGATCAATCTTCCGAGAATCGGCTCTCCGGTGGGGTTGGTTAGAATGAAGTTACCCAGTTCGTCTGTGGTGGTGGAGAGCTCCCCGGTATCGAGAACGCCGTTATTATTGGCGTCGGCAAAGACTGTGGCGCCGGAGATGTAGCCGTCGATGACCAATCCCTGGTGGCTGCTGGCGGCGGTGGTGGTGACGGCCCAGCCCCCGGAGGTGCCAAAAGCGATGGGGCTGCCGTCTCCATTACCGGCGGTGCCGCCACTGACCCAACGCGCTGAAAACTGATGCGCACCACTGTCGATGTTTGGTGTCTCAAAGCTCCAGGTGCCGTTGCCGGCATCGACGCTGGCATCGCCAAGATAGGTGGCGCCGTCGTATATTTTGAGGAGTTCACTGCCGGGGTTGCCGACGGTGCCGATGCCGCCGCTGAGGGTGAGGGTGGCATCGTCACTTTGGCCGCCCGGGGCGACGCTTCCTTGTACCACGCCGGAGTCATCACGGATATCATCAATGGCCGGAGGGCGGACATCGACGATTACGCTTCCGGGGGTGGAGTGATTGCCGGCACCGTCGGTGACGGTGACGGTGACAACGGTGGCATCACTGAGTGCGGTGGCGGGGGTATGGCTCCAGAAGCCGTTGCTCTCGCTGGTGAGTTCGATGCTGCTGCTACCCCAGGTGAGGCTGACGCTGGCACCGGCCTCGGCACTGCCACTCAGAACCCGGCCGTTACTGCTATTGATCTGTGGTGTTTGTGGGGCGGTGCTGTCGTAGAGGAAGTCGAAGGGGGCGCTGGCGGTGCTGTAGTTGCCTGCACTGTCCATCTGACGAACATAGAGGCGGTTGCTCCCCTCCTGTGCAGTGAAGCTGTTGGCCCACTGCTGTCCATCGAGGCTGTACTCGACCGTCGCTCCGCTTTCGACTCCGGTAAGGGTCAGGGTGCCATTATTGGTCAGTTGGTCGCTGTTGCTGCTGCCGCTATCGGTGGTCAGGGTGATGGTGGGGGCGGCCGGTGGGGTGGTGTCGGCCGGGGGGGCGGTTACAGGAGTTTCGGCTACAGGGGTTTCGGTTGTGGGGGTTTCGGTTACAGGGTCTTCTGTTGTGGGGGGTTCTATTGTAGTAGGGCTCTCCGTCTCGGGAGCATCCTCTTCCTCTACCGTGGGAGCATTATTGATGTTTTCCGCATCATTGCTATCATCGCCGTCGACATCCCCAAGTTCGGTTCGGGCCTGTTGCAGGGCGCTGGTCAGGGCGTCGCCGCTAAGTGTGGCGCTGATGGTGTTGACGCTTCCTGCGCTAACCGCACTCTTGAGGCTATCCTGGTTCTGCCCGGTGACAATCTGTAACGCGGCCATCTCTTTGAGGGCACTGTATGGATCCGCAGTGGTGGCGATGCTCTGGTTGAGGGTTGCGGTTAAGGTGGCAACCTCGCTGAGGGTGTCAGCGGGGAGGGTTTGATCCGGACGAACACCACTTGCAGCGGTTTGCAGCAGGGTGGTGATCACGGTGGCATCGCTGAGATTGAGCGGCTCTCCTGCGGCCAAGGTCGCTACCAGCGTTGCCAGAATCGCCTCGGTCCCGGTCGCGATATCGGGGGTAAGGGCGCTTCCGGCAAGAAGGGCGCCGCCGGTTTGGATGAGCACCGTCAGCCGGGTGGTTGCCGCCTGTACGGCGAGGGCGGTGGCGACCATTTCCGGGGTGGACTCTGGCGCCATGGCGGTGGCGATGGGGTCGTAGTTGAGGAGATCTAAAGCAGGGTCTACACCCAGCGCGGCCTTTAGCCGGGTGGCGGCGGTTGCGCTGTCGATGCCCTCTCTTTCTGCAATGGCGGCTATTAGTGTGGTGAGGGGGCTGATAACGGTGGCCCCTTCGGGGGCGCGAAATTCACCAATAGCGGCGAAGCCGGTGGCAATATCAATGCCACCCTGCGAAATCAGTTCGCCCTTTATGGGCGTGTCATCAGCGTTTTCAAGAAGAAAGTTACCTTTGGCGTCGGTGGTGCTGCTCAGCTCCCCTGCATCCAGGACGCCGTTACCGTTGGCGTCGGCGAAGACGGTGGCATCACGGACATAGCCGTCTATCACCTTCCCCGAGTGTTGGGTGGGCGTCGGCTCTACGGCGGGGGTTTCGACTTCTGGTGGGTTGGCTTCACTATCAGAGCTGCCACGACTGCTTTGGGCAAAGGCGAGCAGTCCGGCGCCAATGCCTCCCCAGAGCAGTGCACCGTCATCGTCTCTCTTATTATCGATTTGTTGGCTCTGCTCTGTCTCCCACACCACGGTGGGGGTGACGCTGTTTTCGCCCCCGGTTTCTGTGGCGGCGCTGCTGAGGATGGCCGCTTCGTTGGCGATAAGGGTGCCGTCGGTGCTAAAAATGGTCCAGACATCCTCTTCAAAGAACCCCTCAAGCCGGACCACTACCTGCTCTTCTGTCAGCACGAGCAGGGTTGTGCCGCTGCGCAGGAGGCGTAACTGTGAAGGGACTGCTCCTGTTGCGGCGTCTACCACGGTGTAGGCGGCTGGACTTTCGACCTTAACCGTTAGCGGCTGCCCGCTCACTTCGATGGTCTGCTCGCTAAGCTGCTGCTGGTGTTGCTTTTTCAGGAGTAGTGTTGTCATAACCGTATGTTCCTTCTGCTGTCGGGTTTTCTATTGCTGTTAATCAAGCTAGACTCTCCTGTTTCTAAGCGTTATTTCACGCTCTGGTCACTGCATCAACAAGAGTGGGTCTTTCCCTCTGCTGCCGTGGTGCTTTCAGCTGGAGTTCTTCGGCCTCAGGTTCGAAAGTGGGCAACTCTAGCGGAGTGGCCCAAAATCTTCACCCCACAAAAACCGACGAAATCTGACCAAAAGTGACCATCGCAATTTGTTGATTGTATTTGCAAAAAAAATTGATATCCTTGCCGGCAATGAAAAACAGAATCTTTAGTTGGATCTATTACGAGGTGAGCTTTTTTGTCGCCCTTGTGGCGATCATCACCGGTTTAGGGACCCTGGTGTTGGGGGTTGAGTTTAATCGTCAGATGGGGGTACAGTCGGGTTTCCATGATCCCGCGCTCAATTTTCAAATCCGTCATCTGGGGGCGATCTGGTTTGGATACGGCTGGCTGATCCTCTACTGCCTGCGTGATCTGCAACAGCGTTACCATCTGCTGAACATGGCGCTGGTGGTTCTTGCCGCCGGTGGGATAGGTCGGGTTATCACCCTCATTCAGTTCGGGTTGCCCGAGATAATGGTGGGAAAGATTCTGGCTGTCTTGTCCGTGACCATCGCCCTGCTGTTGGCTCCAGTGATGATCTTCTGGTCCAGACGCCACTTCCAACAACCGCTGGATGAAACTCCGAAGTAGCGCCCTCTCTCCATATCCCGGACCGGGTATTCGCCAGGGCAAGTGATGACTCGCCCATCCACCGCGACCCTGATGCGCATTCTGGTGGCGTCGGTTCTGCTGCTGTCACTCTATCTGCTATCTCTGTATGACAGCACGCAACCCCCGACAGTAAAGAGCCTTCAAACTGTACCGTTCTATTCACTCTTGACCCAACAAGAGCGTCAGTTCATTACCGAGACTGCGACGATACACATTGGCACCACCCCAGACTTCCCCCCTTATGACTTTATTCGGGGTGGCCGTGCGGATGGCTATTCGACAGACTTCGTCCGCCTGCTATTTGAGCGGTTGGGGATCAAGATCCGGTTTGTCGTCGGCGAGAGCTGGAAGGATCTGCTGCAAAAGTTGTGTAGTGGTGAGGTGGATCTGCTGCATGCAGCGGACAAAAGCGACCTTGGTAGCCGCTGCGGGATCTACTCGTCCCCCCAAATCAGTGACCGGCGGCTCATCGTAACCCGCAATTATCCGGGAGGTTTTAAAGTTGCGGAGGATCTTTTGGGTCTGCGTTATGCCTTACCCCGCAGCAGGAGTCAGCAGGATGCTGTGCGTCACCAATATGGCGATCATTTTCGCTATGTTGAAGTTGACCATATCGGTCAAGCGATCGATGCGGTTCACTCTTCTCGCGCAGATTTCACCATTTCGCCGAGTATTGCTTTCCGTTATTTCCTGCTCAACAGTGCTCCTGATGATCTGAAGGTAGAGGGTCATGAGATGAGGGACGATGACCGTGACGAGCTGTTTCTGCTCAGCCGGAAGGGGCTTCCCGTTCTGAACCGTATTTTGGCGAAGGCGATGTCGACCATCACCCAGTCCGAGAGGCAGATGCTGGATGAGAAGTGGTTTGGCAGCAACAACACCGTTCACCCGCTTACACCGCATGAGGTGCAGTATCTGAAAGAGCGAGAGACGATTCGCTACTGTATCGATCCCTCCTGGATGCCGCTGGACTACCTGGACAAAGAGAATCAACATCAGGGGATAGGTAGAAGTTTTATTCAGGAGTTGGAGACGATTCTGCACCAAGAGTTTACCCTTGTACCGACCACAAGCTGGAAGATCTCCCTGCAGTATGCCAAAGAGCGGAGGTGTGACCTGCTCTCTCTTGCCCAACAAAGTGCTGCCTTAAATGAGTATCTGAGTTTCACCTCACCCTATATTCATAAAAATATTGTCATTGCTACCAGAGAGGATGCGCCGTATATCGACAATTTCAAGGTTCTGCAAAATAGTCGTATCGGGGTATTGGCCGGCTCTGATTTTACGGAACTGACCCCGGCAGTTTTTGGCGAGATCCACTATATCCCTTTTGATTCGGTGAAGGATGGGCTGTTGGCCGTTGAAAATAATGAGATCTTTGGGTTTATGGATATTACCCCTGTAATTGCCTACCACATTAACCATTTTGGTCTGAAATTGCGGATATCCGGTGATACCGGTAATAGTCTCGCTTTGCGTCTGGGGGTACGGGACGATGATCCTCTGTTACTCTCTGTCCTGCAAAAGGGGTTAGACACGATTAGTCGCTTAAAGGCAGACAGTTACGCCAATGCCTACTCCAATCTGGTCACTGAAAAACGGGTTGTTGATTACCAGTTAGTCACCAGGATCTTGATATTTGGAGCCGTTGTTTTCCTGTTTACTCTCTACCGGAGCCGTCAGGTGGCGACCGTGAACCGTGAGTATAAAAAATTTATCGATACCATCAGTCACGAATATCGCACGCCACTGTCGAGCATTAAAACCTATCTCGATATCCTCTATATGCAGTCGAGGATAGATAACGACCACTATCTTCAATTTGATACCGAGATCAAAAGACTCCAAAACCTGTTTGCCGAATCACTCGAAATAAGCAGGTTGGGCGAACCAACAAAACCGAAGTTACGCTGTATTCATATTCAGGATCTTGTGGAAAAAAGCCTTGATGAGCTCGCTTTTCGTTATGCGGACTGCCCTATCGACTACACCCCCCCCGAGGATCGGTTCATGGTCCATGCAGATCCCCACCAACTTGAGATCGCGCTACGCAATGTCCTGCACAATGCGGCTCAGTACCGTTCACCCAAGACCGACGATAGCCCTGTCACCATTCGCCTCTTTCTCCATCAGAAGCTGGTTTTTCTGATCATTGAAAACCGGCTGCAGGAGAAGATGGTGGAAGATCCGCGACGACTTTTTCATCGTTTTGTCAGAGGATCCTCCCGGGGAAGTGAGTCGGGAATGGGGTTAGGGTTACATCTGGCAGCCAGAATCATTGCCGCACACGGTGGTTCGATCACTCTTCAGCAGAAGCCTACGCTTGTGTTTCAGGTACAGATCACTCTGCATCGTGCACTATGCGCACCGGAGAAGCTGTGACGACCTGTTCAAACGCTGTTCTGCCGCGGAGAATGGGGCTGGCTGATGGTGTCACACAACCGCTTAAAATCTATCCTGTTAATCCATACTATTTGCGATCCAGACCATGAATATACCTATCTTATTACTGGAAGACGACCGTTCTCTTTCTGCTGCCTTAACCCAATATCTTCGGCTGAACCAGTTTGAGGTGACTCCGGTATTTAGTGGGGGTGCGTGCCTCGAACTACTGTCACAAGACAATCACTTTCATGTGGCGTTAATCGACT
>JADFYS010000104.1 GCA_015232955.1 Gammaproteobacteria bacterium | reverse complement strand
ACCTTCGGCATCCATGCCTTCGTTGCACTGCACCGCCACAAACGCACCCTTCACGGTGTCCAACTGCGGATTTTAGGCTAATGGAGCTTGCACCACAAAAGCTTGTCGCCGCCAATCTTGGCAAAAGCTACCGCAAACGGTCGGTGGTCATTGATGTCTCGCTGCAGCTGGAAGCGGGGGAGATTGTCGGTCTTCTCGGCCCCAATGGTGCAGGCAAAACCACCTGCTTCTATATGATTGTCGGCCTGATTGAAGCGGACCGAGGGCGTATCACCCTTGACCAGCACGATATTACACAGCAACCGATCCACCGCCGAGCACAGCTCGGGCTGGGATACCTGCCACAAGAGGCGTCGGTCTTTCGCAAACTAAGTGTCGGTGACAACATAATGGCGATTCTGGAGACGCGTCGTGAACTGGACCCTGAGCAGCGACAAGATCAGCTCCACCTTCTTCTCGAAGAGTTTCACATCACCCATCTCGAACAGAGTGCAGGCATGGCCCTCTCCGGGGGTGAACGGAGACGGGTCGAGATCGCTCGTGCCCTCGCAGCCAACCCTCGCTTTATTCTGCTCGATGAGCCATTTGCCGGGGTCGATCCCATCTCGGTGATCGATATTCAGAATATCATCCGTCAGTTACAGGGGCGGGGAATCGGCATCCTCATTACCGACCATAATGTTCGGGAGACCCTTGGAATCTGTGAACGGGGATATATTATAGGTGAAGGGAGGGTGATTGCTGCAGGCAGCCCTAAACAGCTCCTTGAGAATGAAAAAGTACGAAAAATATACCTTGGTGAGCAGTTCAAACTCTAATTTCGCCCCAATTCCCTCTCCTGGGGAGAGGAGATGGCCCACTCACGAGATCAATGATCGCAGTGATTCAATACAGATCCCGCTTTTTGCGCTAGAATAGAGTCATGAACCTTAACTCCTCTAACCGGTATTGAGCGCTCCTTACCTCTTAATGAACCTGATATCCGCAGTTAGACACTGTGAATCACCCTTTTGTGATGTGGCGCAAGTCATCCAAAAAAGGGAGATGACTGGTTTCAGTGTTCATGTAATTGCTGTGCGATTGACCTCTGTAAGTCACGGTCAACTACGGATTCCGGATTGAAGCAGTCACTTCAACTTCGTGTCAGCCAGCAGCTGACCATGACGCCACAACTGCAGCAGGCGATCAAAATGCTGCAGCTCTCTACTCTTGAACTACAGCTGGAGGTGCAGCAGGCGCTGGACAGCAACCTGATGCTGGAGGAGGGGGAGGAGAACGAAGGCTCTGCAGAGAGCGACCGTAACGGAGACGACACAACAACGAGCAGCTCCGAAACCACCAGAGAAGAGCAGAGCAGCCCACTCTCTGACAGTGACAAGATTGCCAGTGGCGCCGACAACGAGCAGATCCCCGATGAACTCCCCATCGACAGCAACTGGGATGATATCTATGACATCACCCCCATCTCCGGCGCCTCTGCCTCCGCTCAGGGGGAGGAGGATGATTCGGGAAGCTATGAGCACTCCGATGAAGAGGGGGAGTCGCTCTCCCAGTTTCTCCTCGAGCAGTTGCAGCTGGTCAAACTCTCCCCCCGGGATCACACCATCGCCCTAACCCTGATTGATGCCATTAACCGCGACGGCTTTATCACGACCCCGCTCGAAGAGTTCGAGGAGAGC
This sequence comes from Gammaproteobacteria bacterium, assembly GCA_015232955.1. Lineage (GTDB taxonomy): Bacteria > Pseudomonadota > Gammaproteobacteria > Thiohalomonadales > Thiohalomonadaceae > JADFYS01. The sequence continues at coordinate 5,361 of JADFYS010000104.1, read as the reverse complement.
CTCAACGCACAAGGGACAGAGGTGGAGATGGATGAGATCATCACTGTCCTCCATATCCTGCAGAACCTTGACCCCCCCGGCATCGCCGCACGGACTCTGCAGGAGAGTCTGTTACTACAGTTGAAACATCTCCAGCCACCACCCCACAACCTTAAAATAGCGCAACGGCTACTCGAACTCCATTTTGAGCAACTGGCCAACCGTGACTATCCCCAGCTCAAAAGACGACTCAAACTGAGCGACGAAGCGTTGGCGGGGGTGATTCACCTCATTCAGGGGTTGAACCCCCGTCCAGCTGGTCAGTTGGGCCATAACGATACCCAGTATATCGTTCCCGATGTCTTTGTAACCCGGGGTAAAGAGAGCTGGAGTGTTGAGCTAAATAGCGACACCATCCCCAAACTACGCATTAACAACCACTATGCCGGACTGATCCGTCAGGTGCGCAGTGAAGACTCCAACACCCTAAAGAGCCACCTGCAAGAGGCCAAGTGGTTCATCAAATCGATTCAGAGCCGCAACGAAACCCTGCTCAAGGTCGCGTCGAGCATCGTCGCCCACCAGCGGGCGTTCCTCGAACAGGGCGAGGTGGCGATGAAGCCGATGGTGCTCCTTGACATCGCCACCGAACTGGGAATGCACGAATCGACCATCTCCCGCACCACCACCCGAAAATATATGCATACCCCACAGGGCATATTTGAATTAAAATACTTTTTCTCCAGCCATGTTGCCACCTCAGGGGGGGGCGAGTGTTCATCCACCGCCATTCGTGCCATGCTGAAGAGTCTCATCGCAGCGGAGCCAGTCCAGAAGCCGCTCAGTGATAATAAACTTGCGGGCATCCTCTCGGATAGAGGGATTAATGTTGCCCGTCGTACCATAGCCAAGTATCGCGAAGCGATGGGAATCCCCCCGTCCAATGAACGCAAACGCCTGGCTTAACTGCAACAAGAAAGGAGTGACTTATGCAACTGAATTTGACCGGACACCATATCGATATCACCCCTCCACTAAGAGATTATGTGGGTGAAAAACTGGAACGGCTACAGCGACACTTCGATCAGGTCACTAATGTCCATGTGGTGCTCTCCGTCGAGAAGATGCGACAGAAGGCAGAAGCGACCATGCATATCACCGGCAATAAACTCTTTGCCACTGCAGAACATGAAGATATGTATGCCGCTATCGATGCTCTTGCAGACAAACTGGATCGCCAGATTGGAAAACACAAAGAGAAGGTCACCAACCACCATCGCGATAAAGGCTCGATCAAAGAGCATCACGCCGATCTGATCTGACCGGCTACGACTGCCATTCATGACAACCATTCACCGTCCCCTCCTAACACCGTTTCTGGATTAGGCTATGGAACTACATACTCTCTTTACCCTTGAACAGACTCGCTGTCAGTTACCTCTACAGAGCAAAAAAAAGACACTGGAGGTGATGAGTGAAATGGTTGCAACCCAGTACCAAACTGGTGATAGCCACACCATCTTCGACGCCCTTTTCGAGCGCGAGCGGCTCGGCACCACCGGTTTTGGTAATGGCGTTGCCATCCCTCACGGCAGAATTGCCGACCTGTTGCAACCGGTGGTGCTCCTCTTCTCACTCCAAAAGGGGATCGACTTTGATGCCATTGACAATCAGCCTGTCGATATTCTGATCATGCTTCTCGTCCCCGATGCGGCAGCAGACGAGCATGTCTCGCTCCTCGCCACCATTGCCGAACTTCTACGGAATCAGACATTTCTCAACGATATCCGCGCCTGCCGCAGTGACAGAGAGCTATTTGAACTGGTTCAGCAGCAGACAATAGCGCTACCCCAACGGGCCGAAGCAGCCCCCACTTAAAGAGAGGGGTATGAGCTTCTCTCTCCTACTGCCCGATGCCATCTGCCCCCACCTCCTGTCATGCGACCCTCGTCGCGATCGCTCAACAGGGGGTGCTACTGCGCGGAGAGAGCGGCATCGGCAAAAGTACACTCGCTCTCGGTCTAATTGATCGCGGCCACCGCTTGGTGAGTGACGATCTGGTGGAGTTCTCCCTTTGCAACCAGCAGCTGATCGGAACTGTGCCGCGACAACAGCACGCCCTAATTCAGATCGACGGAATCGGTCTGTTCGATATCGCCCGCCTCTACGGTCCGAAAGCGGCCATCTCAAGCCACCCGATCCACCTTGTGGTGGATCTCACCACAGAGCCGTTGGCGGAAGAGCCACTGCTCACCCTGAGCGCCACCCCAATCTCCATCCTCAACCAGACCCTTCCCGCCATCACCCTCAACCATCAACACCACCGAATAACGCCACAACTGCTGGAGATGTGCGTCAAACGCTGGCACAATGAGAAAGAGACGAGCGTGCCCTCCTACCCGACGCACCCTGACCCTCTTATCCGATCTTCTGTGAACCCATCACCATCATGCAGCTAATTATAGTCAGCGGTACCTCCGGCTCAGGAAAAAGCATTGCCCTCCATGCGCTGGAAGATCTCGGTTTTTACTGTGTGGATAACCTGCCAGTCAACCTCCTCCCCGCGTTAATGGATGAGCTGGAGACGCAGTGCTCTGAACATACCCAAAAAACGGCCATCGGTATTGATGCGCGTACCATCTGCAGTCAGGGGGGTGAACCCTTTTCACCCATCATCACCACCCTTGAACGGGAGGCGATCCGCAGCGAGTTGATCTTTCTCGACGCCAGTGACAAGGTACTGGGGAAACGATTTAGCGAGACTAGACGCCGTCATCCGCTTAGCCGACAGAAAGGGGTTCTAATTGAGGCGATTACCGCTGAAAGAGAGCTCCTGCGGCCGCTGGCCAAACACGCCAGTCTGGTGATCGATAGCAGTGACAGCCACATCCATCAGCTGCGGAAACGGGTTCAACGCCATGCCGGCGTCCGTGATGAGGGGGAGATCGCCCTTCTCTTTGAGTCCTTCGGCTTTAAGTTCGGGATCCCTGTCGATGCCGATTTTGTCTTTGATGTTCGCGCACTGCCCAACCCGCACTGGATTCCCGATCTTCGTCCCCTCAACGGTACCGATAGCGCCGTCGCCCGATTTTTGGAGCAGGAGGAGATGGTGAACAAGATGATCGCCGATATCACCACATTTCTAGAGCAGTGGATTCCACACTTTCAGAATGATCAGCGCAGTTATCTCACCGTGGCCATCGGCTGCACCGGGGGGCAACACCGTTCGGTCTATATCACTGAGCAGCTCTTTCACCACTTTAATCTCGGCAGCTTCACCAGCCATAAGCGCCACCGGGAGCTGAACCACTCATGAGCGTCACCCTCATCCTCATCACCCACAACAAGGTGGGCGAAAATATGTTACAGATGGCGACCGAGACCTTTGGTAGCACCCCACTTGAGACCTTGGTGATCTCTGTCGCCCCCACCGATACCAGCGATGAGATCATGACCCAGCTGCTACACTTTCTGAAGCAGAGTGACTGTAGTGACGGGGTGCTCATTCTTACCGACATCTACGGCTCCACTCCGAGCAATACCGCCTGCCGCCTCCTCCCATCACAACGGTTTGAAATTATTTCAGGTCTCAACCTGCCGATGCTCCTCAAAATTTTTAACTATGCCGACTCACCACTGTCACAACTCACCCTCTGCGCCCTGCAGGGGGGGAGAGACGGGATCATCCACTGCAACCGAGACATCTGTCAGCCGAGAGTGAAGGGGTGACAACAGAGCAGCTGCAACCACGAGAGATCACCACCCAACTGCAGGTGATCAACCGCCTCGGTCTCCACGCCCGGGCCGCGGCAAAACTGGTAAACCTCTGTAAACAGTTTGAGAGTCGAATCACCATTAGCCGCAACCAGCGTCAGGTCAATGGCAAAAGTATTATGGGGGTGATGATGCTTGCTGCCACCTGCGGTTCTAGCATTGGCGTAGAGATCATCGGACCAGACGCCGCTGATCTTCTCGATGCACTGCAACGCCTCTTAGATAACCGCTTTGGAGAGGGAGAGTGAGCAGAAGATCGCCCATAGAGGGCGACGGTATGGATGAGGATCCGCTTGCTGAACCCCCGAGCAAGAGCGCCCGCAAGCGGGAGAGTGAGGCTCAGCAGCAGCTCGGGGTGACCTTGTGTCAGCTATCGACCGAGGAGATCCTCTCCTTCTCTCTTCCCGCTCCGGTGGAGCAGGCGATCCTCGATGATCGGCGCATCACCTCGCGTAGCGCAAAAAAGCGGCACCGCCAGTTTATCGGTAAATTGATGCGGGAGGTCGATCCCGAACCGCTTAAAGAGCGACTGGAGCAGATCGAACGCCAGTCACAACTCGCCAATGGTCGCCTCCACACCATCGAGCGCTGGCGTGACCATCTTCTGGCTGAGGGGGATCCTGCGCTCGCTCAACTGTTACAGCAACAACCGCAGCTAGACGCCCAGCAGTTGCGACAACTGATCCGCAACTGCCATGCAGAGTCGAAATCAGGAAAACCACCCAAGGCGTTCCGTCAGCTCTTTCGTTATCTCAACCAAGCCGCTCTTGCCAATCTAAATCGTCCGGAAAAGACCCTGTCCTAAGCCAGGGTCACCACTTCCACCCCTCCCATATAGGGGCGAAGCGCTTCAGGGACGGTGATTGATCCATCCGCCTGCTGGTAGTTTTCCATCACCGCCACCAGAGTCCGTCCAACCGCAAGCCCAGAACCGTTCAGGGTGTGCACCAGTTCCGGTTTTCCGCTATCGGGATTACGCCAGCGAGCCATCATCCGTCGCGCCTGAAAATCACCAAAACTGGAGCAGGAGGAGATCTCGCGATAGCACGCCTGTCCCGGAAGCCACACTTCAAGATCATAGGTTTTACAAGAGGAGAAACCGACATCACCGGCACAGAGAGCCATCACGCGGTAAGGGAGTTGCAACCGCTGTAACACCTGCTCAGCATGGCCGGTCAACGCCTCAAGAGCCGCCATCGACGCTCCGGGGGGGACAATCTGTACCATCTCCACCTTCTCAAACTGGTGCTGGCGAATCATCCCTCGGGTATCTCTGCCGTGAGACCCCGCTTCACTGCGAAAACAGGGGGTGTGGGCAACCCAGCGCAGCGGCATCTCCTCTGCCTCAATGATCGTCTCACGCACCAGATTGGTCACCGGGACTTCGGCAGTGGGGATCAGGTAGTAGGGTTGGTCGCCACCGCTCTGCACCGCAAAGAGATCTTCTGCAAACTTTGGCAGCTGACCCGTCCCACGCAAACTCTCCGCATTGACCAGATAGGGGACATAACACTCACGATAGCCGTGCTCCTCACCATGGAGGTTGAGCATAAACTGAATCAGGGCGCGGTGAAGTCGCGCCAGAGATCCGGTCATTACTGAAAAACG
>JADFYS010000103.1 GCA_015232955.1 Gammaproteobacteria bacterium | reverse complement strand
AGAGGTGAAGCTTAAATATTGTGAATTTCATTGCATAATCATTATGTTGATAGATATGTGCAGCGGTCAACTGCGGATTTTAGGATCGTCGTTTGTGATCGGTTTCGGAAGAGGTAAAAACGGTGATTCAACAACCAAAAGCAGAGGATGAGTACTTTTTTGTTGAGGGGTGTCATATTCTTGAGATCTCCAACTCGGATGAGGACCCCCTTCTCTCCATTGCCCGGGCACGGGTTGAAAAGGGGGAGAGGACCCGCTGGCACGCCCTGAACGGTGCGCGAGAACGCTACCTGATCCTCGAAGGGGAGGGGATGGTAGAGGTTGGGAATAGAGACGCACAGAGGGTACGGAGGGGGGATGTGGTGTTCATTCATGACGGAGAGCGGCAACGAATCTGTAACTGTGGTGAGGGGGATCTCATCTTTCTCGCCCTCTGTACCCCCCGCTTTCAGCCAGAGATGTATCGCGATCTGGAACCGTTGTGAAAGGGAATAACCGTATCGACGCACTGGTGCCGTGGTCGCCCCGATTCTACACAGGAGTGCCGCTGTTTCAACCCGTATTACCACTGCTGCAGCGACTCTCCCACTATCGGCAGTGGCCGGGGTTGAATCAGCTTCAGCTACTGCTGGAGAGTTGTGACCGAGTGGTCACCGGGGGAGGCAAACCCCTGCAGTTGGTGGCACAGGAGGAGAGGGGGGAGCGATTTCGACAGCAGTATGCGCCACGGATCTTCTTTCAGGGTGAGCTGCAGACGCGAGATCAAAATTGGCACGATCTCTTCCAACTCCTGACCTGGCTCACCTTTCCCAGAACCAAGGTGGTGATCAATGCCCTCCATCTCTCGTTGGCAGGGGAGCGTTGGTTGAGACCGGATCAGCGGGGCAGACGCTCACCACAAGAGAACACCCTCTCACTCTTTGATGAGGGGGGAGCGGTTATCCTCTCTTCCAATGTACAGCTGCTTCAGCTTATCACCCAATTTCGCTGGAAAGAGCTCTTCTGGCACCGACGGCAGGAGCTGTTGGCCGAACTGCGCTGTATCCCTTTTGGTCACGCCCTCTATGAAAAGGGGTTGCGACCCTATAGCGGGATGACTGCGAACACTATTCTTCTGTTGGCACCTGCTGTGGTAATTACCGCAACTGGTGAAGAGCAGGTGGCATGGGTCGATGCCAGACTCTCTGCCCTCATTCAGTCAGGGCGTTACGCCTCTCCTCGCGCCCTCTCCCCCTTTCCAATTTTGGGGATGCCGGGGTGGATCGAGGCCAATTGTGACGAGCACTATTATGATGACCGCACCTATTTTCGTAGTGGGAGAAGGGGGAGTCAGGAGAGAGAGGCGTTCGACTAGCGCCTGTTTTCTGCCCGCTTATGATCAATTACATTTTTCAGGGCGATGAGCAGACCCAGGCCGATAAACGCCCCTGGAGGGAGAATGGAGAGGAGAAACCCTCCATAGTCATCAAACAGGTTGAGGGTGAGCCAGTGGGCAGAGGGGCCGAACATCAGATCAGCTTGCGCAAAGAGGGTACCAAAGCCGGTGATCTCGCGCATCGCCCCCAGTAGGACGAGGGGGACGGTAAAACCGATCCCCATGGCTGCTCCGTCCACCAGTGAGTGGGGAATATCGTTGCGGGAGGCGAACGCCTCGGCCCGGCCGAGGATGGCGCAGTTGGTGACAATAAGGGGGATGAAAATGCCGAGGACGCGATAGAGATCGTAGAACCAGGCACTCATCGACAGCTCAATCGCGGTGACAAAAGAGGCGATAATCATCACAAAGACCGGGATACGGATCTCTGGCCGTACCCAGTTGCGGATCACCGAGACGGTAAGGTTGGAAGCGATAAGCACGAGGGTAGTGGCGATCCCCAACCCGAGGCCGTTAATGGCGGTAGAGCTGACCGCAAGGAGGGGGCAGAGGCCGAGGATCTGGACAAAGGCGACATTATTGTGCCACATACCGTCGGCGATAAGTTGACGGTAACTGATGTAGCTCATGTTGCCTCTCCCTGGTAAGCCGGACTCTCAAATAGCCGTTTTCTGTTTTTTTGAAAATAGAGCAGGGTGTTGTGCACCGATTTAACGACAATTCTTGGGGTGATGGTTGCTCCGGTGAATTGATCAAAGACGCCACCATCTTTCTTTACCGCCCACTCCGCCTCAGTGAGAGAGGAGAGGGATTTGCCGATAAAGGAGAGGAGCCAGTCAGAGCGGTCGATCTCGATTGCATCCCCCAGCCCCGGGGTTTCGTGGTGGCTAATGACCCGAACTCCGGTAATCTCACCACTGACACGAATGCCGATAAGGAGCTTAATCGGCCCGGCATAACCGTCAGGGGCGATGGCTCCGATAATTGCGGCGACATCCTCTTCACCATTGCGTGCACGGTAGACCGGGATCTCCTCCTTGCCGCTAATGATCGGATCGCGGATAAAGATCAGATCCTGCTCAATGGCGTTGTCATAGGCCGAGGCGGGGAGGAGGGCGTTAATACTGCCAAGCAGGCGCTGTTTCTCATTTTCGGCGATCTGATCCTTGGTCAGAAGGTAGGTGGCACTGACCAGTCCGGTACCGACCATCGCAAAGAGGGCGAGGAGAACGCCCCCGATAGCGATATTACGCATCATAGCTTTCATTATCTATGCATCTCTCCACGCTGATGCCCCGCTACCCGGGGCTGGGTATAGTGATCAATGGTGGGGGCTGCCATATTCATCAGCAACACCGCAAAGGCGACACCGTCGGGAAAACCGCCCCAAACCCGTATGAGATAGATCAGCAGCCCGGCGCCGGCGCCAAATATCAGGCGACCCTTGGGGCTGGTGGCGCCAGAGACCGGATCGGTGGCGATAAAAAAGGCACCGAGAACTGCACCGCCACCGCCAAGGTGAAACAGGGGATCGGCATAGATCTCGGGATTAATCAGATAAAACAGGGTGGAGATGAGGGCGAGGGTACCGAGAAGTGCAACCGGGACATGCCAGCGAATCACTCGCTGCTGTAGTAGCCAGAGGCCACCAGCAAGAATCGCGAGATTGATCCACTCCCAACTTGCACCGGCAACTACCCCGAAAATGGTACCGTCTGTGCGGACTTCACTAATGGTGTGGTGGAGACTTAGCTCTGTCTTCAGGTGATCAAGAGGGGTCGCCATCGTCATACTGTCGAAGAGGATCCCCGGAGGAAGCTCGCCAAAGAGGACCCAATTGAGGGCAGCGATGATGGTGAGTGGGTGGTCACTATTGACGAGTGGGGCCTGCCAACTGGTCATCTCTATCGGAAAAGAGATGAGAAGGACGACAAAGCCGACCATCGCCGGATTAAAGGGGTTATAACCGAGGCCGCCGTAGATCTGTTTTGCAAAGAGGATCGCGGCAACCGCCCCGGTGACCAGCAGCCACCACGGGGAGAGGGGAGGGAGGATCAGGGCGAGCAGGAGGGCGGTCACCAGAGCGCTGTTATCGGCGAGTGTCGGCAGGATGGGGCGTCGGCGCAGCCAGAGTGCCAACGCCTCACTGCCCAGTGCGGCGGGAATGGTGATAAGCAGATTGGTGATGATGCCCCAACCAAAAAGAGTGAAATGGGTGATGAACGCCGGAATCAGGGCGATAGAGACCGCTATCATCACCCGATCCAGGGCTGCCGAACCGTGCTGATGAGGGGAGCTGAGGGGTTGATGAGGGATCATGTCACAAGGGTCCAGAGAGGGAATCGGATAGGCGGTGTTATAGTGCTAAATCTCACGCTGTTCTCCCTCATCGGTTCTGTTTTCGGTCGCGTCGGGGGGAGGTGTTGGCGGGGCGGATGGCTCGGTTGCGGCCTTCGCCTCTTTGGCGGCAAGAGCCGCCTTTTTTGCTTTGGTTCGTTCTACCGCTGCAGCGATGGACTCTTTGCTACCACTGACGCCACTCTTCTTCTTTTTGGCCAAAGCCGCCTTTTTGCGCTTCATCAGTTCGGCCCGCTCCGCTTTTTCGCGCTCAATGCGCAGCTGGCGGAACTCATGTCGTTCCCGCGCAATGTCGGCGGCGGCCTTCTCTCTCTCCTGACTCCAGATCTCCGCTTTGGCGAAACGGAAGTAGTGGACCAGAGGGATCTGTGACGGGCAGACCCAGGAGCAGCAGCCACACTCAATGCAGTCAAAGAGGTGCTCATCCTGAACCTTGTCAAACTCCTTGGCACGGGCGTGCCAGTAGAGCTGCTGAGGCTGGAGCTGCGCCGGACAGCTGATGGCGCACTCTCCACAGCGAATACAGGGTTGATGTAGCGTTGGCCGGGGTTGAACCGGTTGAATCAGAAGGCAGTTGCAGGTCTTGGTGACAGGGGTAGCGCTATCGGTCACAGGCAGCCCCATCATCGGACCTCCCATAATGATGGTTGCGGGCTGTTGGTCGATAGTCCCTCCCGCCTCTGCAATAAGATCCGCCATTGGTGTTCCAAACAGCACCTCATAGTTGCCGGGACGGGGGATCGCCTCGCCACTTACGGTGACCACCCGGCTGATAAGGGGGCGACCGTGAACCACCGCTTGTTCCACCCGGGCAGCAGTGGCGACATTATGACAGACAATACCGATATCAAGAGGGATCCCCTGTGTCGGGACCTCTTTTCCAGTGAGAACCTTGATGAGTTGGCGCTCCCCCCCCGTGGGATAGAGCGTTGGTACGGTCACTATCTCGATGCGGCTCTGTTTGTGGTGCTGCAGTGCCCGGTTGAGGGCGGCGATCGCCTCCGGTTTGTTGTCCTCTACCCCAATCAGGATGTGATGGGCCGAGATGGCCCGAGCCATAATCTCTATACCGCAGAGAATTGACTCTGCCCGCTCGCGCATCAGACGGTCATCGCAGGTGATATAGGGTTCACACTCGGCGCCATTAATGATCAGGGTATCGACCTCGGTGTGGGCACCGGGGTTGAGTTTGACATGGGCGGGGAAGCCGGCACCCCCGAGACCGACGATACCCGCGGCGCGGATCGCCTCACGGATGGCATCGGCGTCAAGCTGGAGGGGATCTTCAATCGGGTTCAATGAACACCAGCGATCCTCTTGGTCACTTTCAAGGATAATACACAGGTCCATAAGCCCCGAAGGGTGAGGAATGGGGCGCTCTTCAATGGCGGTAATGGTGCCCGAGGTCGGAGCATGGAGCGAGGCACTGACCATCCCCTCGCCCTGGGCGATCAGCTCACCTTTAAGAACCCTCTGCCCCGGCACCACCAGTGGGTTGGCGACAGCACCGATATGTTGCTGCAGCGGAAGAACCAGCACTGACGGGATCTTCGCATCCTTAATAGCACTACTGTTAGAGAGGGATTTGTGGCCCTCGGGGTGAACCCCCCCCTTAAAGTTCCAGAGCTTGCGTGAGTTCAGCTTCATGCCCGACTCTCCTCTAGTGGCAGTGGCCACTTCCAGCGACGCGGTTCACATTTGACCGGCTCCATGGTGATACAGTCGACGGGGCAGGGTTCGAGGCAGAGTTCGCAGCCGGTACACTCCGCGGCGATAACCGTGTGCATATGCTTCGCTGCACCAAGAATCGCATCTACCGGGCACGCCTGAATACAGAGGGTACAACCGATACAGGTCTGTTCATCGATCACCGCCAGCGTCGGGCCGGAGATCTCGCCGGCATCCGGATCCAGCGATTTTGGTTCAACTCCCAACAGATCGGCCATGGCGATAATGGTCACCTCCCCTCCCGGGGGGCAGCGGTTGATATCCGCCTCTCCGGCGATAATCGCCTCAGCGTAGGGGCGACAACCGGGGAAACTGCACTGACCACACTGTGTCTGGGGGAGGAGGGCATCGAGGCGCTCGACGATGGGATCACTCTCAACCTTAAAACGGATCGCTGAATAGCCGAGGATGGCCCCAAAAACAAGGGCGAGAAGAGAGAGGGTGACGACTGCGGTAATCATTTTACCAATCCCGTAAAGCCCATAAAGGCGAGGGACATCAGTCCAGCGGTGATGAGGGCGATGGCGGAGCCGCGGAAGGGCTGCGGTACATCGGCGACAATGATCCGTTCACGCATTGCGGCAAAGAGCACCAGAACCAGAGAAAAGCCGATGGCGGCACCAAAGCCGTAGAACGCCGACTGGATAAAGCTGTGTTGCGATTGGGTGTTGAGGAGAGCCACTCCGAGGACTGCGCAGTTGGTGGTGATGAGGGGCAAAAAGATGCCAAGAAGCTGATAGAGGAGGGGGCTGGTCTTGTGGACTACCATTTCGGTGAACTGTACCACCACAGCGATTACCAGAATGAAGGTGATGGTGCGAAGATACTCAAGTCCGAGTGGGGCGAGAAGGTATTCGTTGGCAAGATAGCTGCAAATGGAAGAGAGGGTAAGGACAAAGGTGGTGGCCATCCCCATCCCCATCGCGGTCTCCAGTTTACGCGACACCCCCATAAACGGGCAGAGACCGAGGAATTTTACCAGGACAAAGTTATTGACCAGGATGGTACTAACCAGAATGAGTGCGTATTCAACCATCGTAAGGGCGTTTTGCGATTCTCTAAGCGTTGAAAAAAGGTTCTGCTACGGACGGGGGAAGAGGGGGCTGGTCGGAGTTGCAAGACCCCATAGGGGGTTTTTAAAGGCAGAACTGACACGACACTTCCCGCTATGAGCGCAGAAATATACCCAAAATCTTTGGAAACGCCGAGGTTCATGGAGTCGGGAAGAGGGGCTAATCAAGCGATGAAGTCAGCAGAATAGTGATTCTATTCAAAGAGTCATCACGGAGAAGAGCCGCGCTTATCGGTCTACCGGAATCTGTGTGGCTACCTATCTTGAGTATCCAGAACCTATTCTACGGTAAATCGGCTTAGGGGTCGAACAGTTGCTGCGTCTCCGAATAGCAGCAGCTAACGCCGCTTGCGTTCGGGGTGTCGTATTAATAACTGGGGCGAGTTCTCATTGGACGAGACACTCTCCTTTCAATGCTTCCAAAGGTTTGCTTTTGAATAAAGAAACTCCTACCCTTATCCTCTTTATCTGCCCAACCTCATCATATTCGGATCAAGAATGAGAAAAAAACTATTATCAGGACTCTTTCTAAGCCTGTTCCCCCTGTTGACGGCCTGTAACAAAGAGGCGACTTCAACT
>JADFYS010000102.1 GCA_015232955.1 Gammaproteobacteria bacterium | reverse complement strand
CTGCGCCATCACCTCGTTAAGGATATACTCCCCAAGGTCGAGAATGAGGTTGCTCTCTTCGCATAGGGGGATAAACTCGGCGGGGGAGATCATCCCCTCTCCCGGTTCGTTCCAACGCACCAACGCCTCCATTCCGATGATGGTACGGCTGACGATCTCATACTGCGGCTGGTACCAGACAACAAAGTGGCGCTGCTGTAGCGCTCTCCGTATTCCCCGCTCCAGATTCATGCGGGCGATCACCTTTTGGGTCAGATCTTCGGTATAAAACTGAAACGAATTGCGGCCGCGATCCTTGACCCGAAACATCGCTGCATCGGCATTTTTGATCAAATCCTCGCTGTTGTTGGCATCCTGGGGGTAGAGGCTGATGCCGATGCTCGGGGTGACATGGTACTGTCTCTCAGCGATCTGCAGCGGCTGGTTGAGGAGGAGGAGAATCTTCTCGGCAACGGCCGAGACATCTTTAATTGCCAGATAGCTGTCGATAATGATGGTGAACTCGTCGCCACCGAGGCGGGCGATGGTGTCATCGGCACGAATACACTGCTGGAGCAGGCGGGCGGTCACCTGCAGCACCTGATCGCCGATATTGTGGCCGTCGCTATCATTGATCTGTTTAAACTGATCCAGGTCGATAAAGAGCAGGGCCAGGGGTTGTCGTGTTCGGTTCGCCTTCAGTCTCGCCTGTTCGAGACGATCCATAAACAGAAGGCGGTTGGGGAGACCGGTGAGGGGGTCATGGTGGGCGAGATGGTTGAGATGTTCCCGGTTCTCCTCCAGCTCCTTCTGTAGTTGAATGTGGGTTGTCAGCTCGCGCGAGGTCTCGATAATCCCCCACACTTTTCCCTGATTGTCGAGCAGAGGAGAAGCGAGAAGCTCAAAGTAACGGTTATTGCCGTTAGCGTCGGGGTGATTATGGATCACTGTGGTATGTTTTCCGCTCTCCAGCACCTGATGCAGGGGGCATGGGTGATCCTCTCCGGCACAGGGGGTGTTGCGGTTGTGGGTCACCTCATAACAGTAGAGCTGCTCGCTCTTTTTTGGGTGACCCTGGTTGAGCGTTGACTTGGCAGCGGTATTGATAAGGATGATTTTATAGTCGCTGTTGATCACCGTGATTCCGTCTATGACGCCATTAATCACACTCTGAAGAAACTGATGCTGGTGCTGGATCTCCTCCTCCGCCTTCTGGCGGGAGGTGATCTCCTGAAGCAGGGGGCGAATCGCCAGGCGTTGAAAGAGCAACCAGATCGCTACGGCGAGGAGGGTGATGGCGATGGCGCTCACCACCAGCATCTGTTCTACCAGCCGTAGCAGTTTGGCCTGCGCTTCACTGCTACTGCTGCGCAGCGAGAGGAGGTAATCTTCCTGGTGGAGGGTGATGGTCGAACTGGTAGTGATGATCTCGCTCTCCTGATCACGGAGGGGGCGCTGAAACTGACTGAGGGCAAAGCCGTTGCTACTGGTGAGGGTCAACTCGATCACTGCAGGGTGCCCCTCTCCCCAACGCTTGAAGTACCACTCAATCAGGGCGTAGTTTTCGGTGATTAGCGACTCCCTTGCCAGTTGTGTCAGCAGGTTGTGCAGCGTCTGTTGCGATTGACGAAACTCGGTGAGGAGGAGCTGTTTCTGGCTGCTGTAGATGTAGTAATTACCGGCAACGAGAAAGAGGCCAAACAGGATAATAAGGCTAATGATCGTCTGTAGGTAGCGGCTCTTGTTCACGGAGTGGGCTGGGGCAGCGGGGTGTCGGGAAAGAGGCCATGATGCACCACTCGCCGGAGGGGGTCGTACTCTTCGGAGCTAGCGGCAATAATCGCTGTAGTCCCTTTTTTGATCTGGTCGAGGATGGCCGAGGCATCGGGTTGGAGGTGAAGGGTCTGGAGGAGGGTGATGATCTCCTGCCGCAGGTCGGGGGCGATGGAGGCCGAGGCGACAAAGGCGTGGGTCGGGATCTCCGCACTCCACTGCAGTACTTTGAGTCCCCGCGCCTCATATTCACGAAACACCTCCTCTTTGACCCCGCCGGCGTCATACTTGCCCATCAGTACCGAGAGGGCGACATTGTGGTGGTTCTTCAGGTGGTGGTGCGCAGCGAGATCTTTGAGGCCGACCCCCGCATCCTGCAACATCTGGCGCGGGATAAGCGTGCTGAGGGTGGAGTTGGGATCACCAAAGGCGAACCGTTTGCCATGCAGGTCGCTCAGTGTTGTGAGTTTACTGTTGGTGGTGGTGATGATCGCGCCGCGAAATCTCCTGTTGCCAAGAAAACTGAGTCTACCGAGGAGGGGGGAATGGTCGTTGTCATAGGTGAGAATGGCGTAAGAGGCGGGGCCGATATAGGCAAAGTCGACCTCTCCGTTGCGAATGGCGTCGATGTGGTCTTGATAGCTGGTGGCAATCCGAATCTTTATCGGACGGTGCAGCTGCCCTTCCAGGTAGGCGGTGAGCGGGGTAAAGCGGTCGATGAGGGTGGTGGCATGGAGGTAGGGGTGAACCCCAAAGATGAGGGCGCCGCTCTTCGCCATCGCCTGAAGTGGTGACAGGAACCAGAGAAGGGGGAGGAGAATGGTCAGTGTGAACGCTGAACTTCTAATACGATGCGTCATAAGCCTCTTGACTCCTCTGTTTTCACTGAGAACCACGGTTAGTGCAGCACGCCGAACCGTCTCCAACTTCAAAGATGTTCTATTTTTATTATCAGATTGAGCTATTAGCTTGGCTAAACCGAGTGGATGTGTCAAGTTTTGAGGGGAAGTATGTCGGTGAATAACAACGCGCTTGCCAACAAAAAGTGCGTCTAAGACCGATTCATAGTAGAATCAGCCGTGGATAGAGAACCTTTGTAGCCATTCGCCCACATCCGGAACAGACGCCGGGGGGCGAGTGTGGCTACACTCTTCGTCCCTTTCCCCAACCCTGTTTTGACTGAACTAAAAGGATACTGAATGATGAAAATGAGTCGATTTGCAATGGTTGCAACTCTGGTTTCCGGTCTCGGCTTTGCCGGTAGTGCCATGGCTCTGGACGGTAAGGCGCTCTACGAAGATCCGATGAAAGGTGGCTGCTTCACCTGCCATGGTAAAGATGCCAAGACGCCGCTGATGCCAATCTACCCCAAGCTGGCAGGTCAGACTAAAGAGTATCTGATTCAGCAGTTTAATGACATTAAAAGCGGTGCACGCAGCAACGGGATGACCGCTGCGATGAAAGGGATCACCGGCATGGTCAGTGACGAAGAGGTGGCTGCGATCGCCGAGTACCTCTCTGGCTTAAATTAAAAATTACGGCAGGGATAACACCGCTTGTCGGTGTTATCCCACACCGGGAGCGCGGTTACCCGGTCGTTTCTGGATATAAAACAGTGGATTTCAGAAAGAGCAATCGCGTAGGTTGGGCTGACGCAGGAAGCCCAACAGCCACGGCATCAGAGAAGATATTAGCGTGACCGTAATCGTCAATTTTCGGGATCGCGGCCTGCTCTGGGTGGCGGTTATCGCCTCGGTTGTGGCGCTGGTGGTGGTTCTCCTCTTTCCACGCAGCGGCAACCCACAGCTTGAAGAGGTGGCGCGTGCCCCTCTCGCCGTAGGGTGTGATCTCCATCAGCAGTCGTGCCAGACCCAATTTGCCACAGGGGGCGTCGTCACCGTAACCCTCTCTCCCCAACCGATCGCGGCGATGGTGCCGCTGCAGCTGCGGGTAGAGCTGCAGGAGTTGGCAGCAGAAGAGGTGGCGATCGATTTTAGTGGGGTCGATATGTACATGGGGCAGAACCGCTTCCCGCTGCTGCAACAAGCGGGGAAGGAAGGCACCTATCTTGGGGAGGCACTGCTGCCGATCTGCAGCCGCAGTGAGATGGCGTGGCAGGTGGAGGTGATGCTCCGCAGCGGCGGAACGGTAGCGATCGCCCCGTTTCTTCTGACCACACGGCTTCCACGGGCGGGTGGTGGCGAGTGAATATCCGTCGCACACTGCTCTTCGCGCTGGCGCTGGCGGCGCTTCTTGTTCTGCTCTGGTGGCGGCACGGCCCCGGAGATGATGCTCCGCTCCTGACCCTCTCCCCCTCGCCTCGTGGTGGCGATTTTGTATTGGAGAATCGAAATGGGCCGGTGGCGCTGACCCGCTTTCGCGGCAAAGTGGTCGTCCTCTATTTTGGCTACACCTTCTGTCCCGATGTCTGTCCGGCGGCACTGATGACCCTCTCCCAGGCGCTGGCTGCACTGGATGAAGCGCAACAGCGTCAGGTACAGGGGCTGTTTGTGAGTGTAGATCCCGCCCGGGACAGTGGTGAGCGGCTTGAAAGCTATGTCGGTTACTTCTCGCCTCTGCTCTTGGGGGCGAGCGGCAGTCGTGAGGAGATCGACCGGGTGACCCGACGCTATGGGGCTGGTTACCGTCTCGGCGAAGCCAATGAGCGGGGAGAGTATGCCGTGGATCACACCTCGGAAATCTATATTATTGATGGCACAGGCAGACTCGCTGCAGTCGCGCCGCACGGGGTGACCGTAATCGCGTTAACCGAGATGATTGCGCAGCATCTTCAACATAGTGATACGATATCGCTTCATAATGAACTAGAGTGAGGTGACGGATGTCTGCTGAAGCGGTCAAAATTCCACTGCCGAGGGGGGGAGTGATCATCCGCACCTCGATCGGCAACCTTCAGTTCGCTGCCCCTCCCGAGACGATAAAGGACAGTATGGGGCTTGAGGGTGGGGTTCCCACCTACTTTATCATTCCGCAACAGATGTACGCCCTGCACAAAGGGATCGCCCTCGCCGATCTCGAATTTCCGGTCTACTTCAACTTCTTTATTAAGAAACGGAAGACGGTGATCATCTGCAATCAGCGACAGGGCAAAGCACTTCGTGGTTATCTCTCAGAGGCGCTCTTTGGTCCGGAAGCGTTTGACCTTGCCCCCGAGTATCCTCACGGGGCAGAGACCCCCGGCTTTCCCGATCTTGCTACAGAGATGGCCAGTTTTTCGGTTCATCCCCAGAGTGGTGCCCCCCTCTGTTTTGAGGATCTGATTGAATTTCGTATTTTTGACGATAATGGCAGCCACCGTGAAGGGGCGGTGGAGATCACCATCGAGCGCGACTACACCCTCCGTATCGGTGATGGGGGCGAGGAGATCGCCACCGTACCGCGGGCCGAGACCATCGTCCCGGGGATAAAGCCGCTTGATCCGTCGCAAGAGACCTTTGCCCCCCCCCCTTTTCGGGGTCACCACGCTTGGTGCGGGCCACGGTTTTGATCCCAACTCCAGCACCTCGGGGATGATCATCTGGATCAACCGGCGCGGGGTGATTGTCGATCCCCCGGTCAACTCGGTAGAGCAGCTCTGGTCGCTGGGGGTGAGTCCGAAACTGATCGATCATGTCATCCTCACCCACTGTCACGCCGATCACGATGCGGGGACGATGCAGAAACTGCTGCAGGAGGGGAAGATCAACCTCATCACCACCCCGACCATCTTCACCTCTTTTGTACGCAAACTCTCCTGGTTGACAGGGCTGGATCACCACTACCTGCGTCAGTTGGTCAACTTCCAGCCGGTGACAGTGGGCTGCGCGATGGATCTGCTGGGGGGGGAGTTCATCTTTCGCTACACCCTCCACTCTATCCCCACCCTCTCGATAGAGGTCAACGCCTTTGGTAAGGGGGCGGTCTACAGTTCAGATACGATGAACGATGTCACCTTTATCCATGATCTCTACAGCAGAGGGATTATCAGTCGCGGCAGACGGGATGATCTCCTCGCCTTCCCTTGGGATAAAGATGTGGTGTTCCACGAGGCGGGGGTACCGCCACTCCACACCCCGCTCGCCTTCCTCTGCGAACTGCCGCTGGAAGTGCGGCAGAAGATGTATCTGGTCCATGTCTCTGCCTCATCGATCCCCGAGGGGAGTGGGCTGCGGGTCGCCCCCACCGGACTCGCCAATACCGTTCGACTCGATGTCGGCGAGTTACCTCATAGCGAGGCGATAGAGCTGCTGGACCTCCTCTCTACCATTGAACTGCTGCGTCACCTCGACCTTGCCGCCGCAAGGGAGATCCTGCGCATAGCCCGGATAGAGCAGTATGAAGATGGTGATGCGGTCTTCCGTCAGGGCGATCCGGGGGATAAGTTCTATATCGTTAAGAGCGGTCATGTCGATATCCAGATCGGAGGGCGCACGCTCACCATCTTCAGTTATGGCGATTTTTTCGGAGAGAAGGGGCTATTTCTCGACGATCCGCGAAGTGCCGACGCCATCGCCCGCTCCCCCACCCAACTGGTGATGATCCCCCGCAACGAGATGCTCCATTTCCTGAAAGGGCGAGAGAGCTATCGCCTGCTACAAGAGGTGGCTCTGCAACAGAACACCCATCTTCGCCAACTGATCGAAGCCAACAGCAACCTCAACGACCTCACCCCAACCCAGAAGACGCGACTGATGGGGATGATAGAGCAAGAGGTGACCTACCCCCCCGGAGAGGAGCTATTCGCCGGAGGGGCGTTTGGTGATGCGGTCTACCTGGTCTCCAGTGGCAGGATCCGCTGTGAAGAGGAGAGTGGGCGGGTGTGTCAACTGGAGAGCGGTGAACTGTTGGGGGTACGCGCTCTCCACCCCCACCACCGTCCGGATACCTCCACCGTCCGTCTGTTTGCCGTGGAGACGGTAGGGTGCTATCGTCTCCCCGTAGAACGGTTCCGGAGATTTCTCGAACACAATCCGGGGCTGGAGCTGAGGCTCTGGTTTAACCGTTATTAACCGAAACTGGTTGTGTAACAACAGAATGGCGAATAGTATATTCTGCATTCATTAAAGAGGAGAGAAGTGGTGAAGAGAGTAAAATATACAGTATTAACGATGCTATTGCTGGTGATTGGCTGTGGGGTTGAGGCCGCATCTACACCCGAGGTGATCGGTTATCTGAAGAGTGTCGAACCCGGCGCAACAATCCATAGAGAGAGAGCAGTGGCGGCAGCTGTAGCAGGAGACCCCATCTATCTTCACGACAGGATAACCACTGATAGCAGCGGTGCAGTCGGTATCACCTTTGTTGACGGCACCATGATCTCAATTTCAGAAAATACAGAGATGGAGATGGAGTCCTATCTCTTTAAGCCGAAACAGGAGTCACTGTCGTT
>JADFYS010000101.1 GCA_015232955.1 Gammaproteobacteria bacterium | reverse complement strand
CACGACATCTCCATTAACCTTACCGAATGAAAGATAGCAGCGTGAATAACAACAACGGCCTCTACCATCCCGATTTTGAGAGAGATAACTGCGGTTTTGGGCTGATGGCCCATATGGATGGTCTCCCCAGCCACTGGTTGATTGATACCGCGATCGAAGCGCTTAACCGCATGACCCATCGTGGTGCCATTGCTGCCGACGGTAAGAGTGGAGATGGCTGTGGTCTGCTGTTGACGATGCCCGATATCTTTATGCGGCGGGTGGCAACGGATCTCGGTTATGAGCTGTCCCCCCTCTACGGTGTGGGCGTGGTCTTTCTCAGCCGTAATCCTGCAGAGGCTGCAGCCGCCCGCGCGGTGGTCGATGCCGAGGTGACACGGGAAGGTTTAACAGTAGCCGGATGGCGTCCCGTGCCGACCAATGAGGAGGCGTGCGGCGAGGCGGCAAAGGCGAACCGCCCCGACATTGAGCAGATCTTTGTCAATGCACCCGAAGGGATGGATGGTGCCACCTTTGAACGCCACCTCTATATCCTAAGACGCCGGGCAGAGAAACAGTGCCTCGCTGCGGGGGATAGTATCTTCTATATTCCGACCCTTTCGTCAAAGATCATCTCTTATAAAGGGATGGTGATGCCGGAGTACCTCCCCCTCTTCTACCCCGATCTCCACGATCCGGATCTCGCCTCCTCTATCTGTGTCTTTCACCAGCGCTTTGCCACCAACACCCTGCCGCAGTGGCGTCTGGCGCAGCCGTTTCGTTTTCTCGCCCACAACGGCGAGATCAATACCATTCGCGGTAACCGCAACTGGGCACGCGCCCGCTCCTACACCTTTGAGAGCCGTTATATCCCCAATATGGACGATATTCGCCCCTGGGTATCGATGGACGGCTCTGACTCCTCCAGCCTCGATAATATGCTTGAGGCGCTGGTGGCCGGGGGGATGGATCTCTTCCGGGCGATGCGTCTGCTTATCCCACCGGCCTGGCAGAATATGCCCGATATGGATCCCGACCTCCGTGCATTTTACGAATACAACTCGATGCATATGGAGCCGTGGGACGGCCCGGCAGGGATCGTCCTTACCGATGGTCGCCATGCGGTCTGCTCCCTCGACCGCAACGGTTTGCGTCCGGCACGCTATGTGATTACCCGCGAGGGTGGGGGCCAAGTGGTCGACGGTGATTATAGCGGCTGTGTGATCACCCTCGCCTCCGAGGTGGGGGTCTACGACTACGCTGCCAGCGATGTGATCTGTAAGGGGCGGCTCAAGCCGGGGCAGATGATCGCCGCCGATACCGAGACCGGTACCCTGATCCTGCCTGAAGATGTCGATCAACGGCTGAAATCGGCCCAGCCCTATCGTCAGTGGATGTCGAAACAGCACCGCCGTATCGGCTCCTCGCTCCTTGAGGATACCCTTTGTGGAGAACCGATGGCGCCAGAGCTGCTTAAACGCTATCAGAAGCAGTTTCAACTCACCTTCGAAGAGCGGGATCAGATCCTCCGTCCCCTCGCTGAGATGGGGCAAGAGGCGACCGGCTCCATGGGGGATGATACCCCCTATCCGGTGATGTCGAAGCAGATCCGGTCGGTCTATGACAACTTCCGCCAGCAGTTCGCCCAGGTGACCAACCCCCCCATCGACCCGATTCGTGAGCAGGTGGTGATGTCGCTCGAGACCCTGTTCGGGCGGGAGCAGAATCTCTTTGAAGAGACCGAAGCTCACGCCAATCGCGTCATCACCGACACCCCGGTCCTCTCCCAGTGCAGTATGCTCAAGCTGCTCGAGATGCTGAATGAGAAGCGGGGGGATAACTCCTATGAGTCGATTGATCTCAACTACCCCCTCGGTTACGGCCTACGCGAAGCGGTAGAGGATATCGCCAATCGTGCTGTTGCTGCGGTTCGTGGCGGCAAGGTGGTACTGGTCCTCTCCGATCGCGCCATTGATGCCGGTCGTTTCCCGGTGCATGCAGCGATGGCTACCGGTGCCGTCCACCATCGTCTTATCGCCGAAGGGTTGCGCTGTAGCGCCAATATCGTGGTCGAGACCGCCACCGCGCGCGATCCGCACCATTTCGCGGTACTTATCGGTTACGGGGCGACAGCGATCTACCCCTACCTCGCCTACCATGTCCTCGAGGATATGTCGCGCAGTGGCGAGCTGGCCGAAGATGATCAGGTCAAAGTGGGTGAAAAGTACCGCAAAGGGATCAATAAAGGTCTCTACAAGGTGCTGTCGAAGATGGGAATTAGTGCGGTCTCCAGTTACCGCGGCGCACAACTGTTTGAGATTGTCGGTCTTGCCGATGAAGTGGTTGAACTCTGCTTCCGTGACACCACCAGCCGTGTTCAGGGGGCTGGGTTTGAAGATCTCGAACAGGATAGTGAAGCGCTGGTGAAACTGGCGTGGAATGGCCGGAAGAGTGTCGGTCAGGGGGGGCTGTTGAAGTATGTCCACGGCAGTGAGTACCACGCCTATAACCCCGATGTGGTGAAGGCGATCCATACCGCGGTTCACAGCGGCAAGCAAGAGGATTATGAAGCGTTCTGCGCGCTGGTCAACGGTCGCGATCCGATGGTGCTGCGTGATCTGCTGCAGCTACGCAGTGATATCGAGGCGATCGACCTCTCTGAAGTAGAGGCGGAGGAGGCGCTGTTCAAGCGTTTTGATACCGCAGCGATGTCCCTCGGTGCCCTCTCACCTGAGGCGCATGAGGCGCTGGCAGAGGCGATGAACGGCCTGGGTGGTCGCTCCAACTCGGGTGAGGGGGGTGAAGATCCCGCCCGTTTTAACAGCAATAAGGTGTCGCGGATCAAGCAGATCGCCTCGGGTCGATTCGGAGTGACGCCACACTATCTGGTCAATGCCGATGTTCTCCAGATTAAGATCGCCCAGGGGGCGAAGCCGGGTGAGGGGGGGCAGCTTCCCGGACACAAGGTCAACGAGATGATCGCCAAACAGCGTTATACCCGCCCCGGGGTTCCGCTCATCTCACCGCCCCCCCATCACGACATCTACTCTATCGAGGATCTGGCGCAGCTCATCTTTGATCTCAAGCAGGTCAATCCCGAGGCGCTGGTCTCGGTGAAACTGGTCTCAGAACCGGGCGTCGGTACCATCGCCGCCGGGGTGGCCAAGGCGTATGCGGATCTGATCACTATCTCTGGTTACGACGGCGGGACAGCCGCCTCGCCCATCGCCTCGGTCAAATATGCCGGTTCACCGTGGGAGCTGGGTCTCTCAGAGACCCATCAGGTGCTGCGTAAAAACGGCCTCCGCGGTAAGGTGCGGGTGCAGACCGATGGCGGACTGAAGACCGGACTCGATGTGGTGAAGGCGGCGATTCTCGGTGCAGAGTCATTCGCCTTTGGCACGATGCCGATGGTGGTGTTGGGCTGCAAATTTCTCCGTATCTGCCATCTCAATAACTGCGCCACCGGAATTGCGACCCAGAATGATGAACTCCGCGGCAAACACTACCACGGTTCGGCAGAGCTGGTTCAGCGCTACTTCCGTTTTGTCGCACACGAGGTGAGAACCTTGATGGCCCGCCTTGGAGTGAGGAGCATGGCAGAACTGGTGGGGCGGACCGATCTTCTCGAAATACTCTCCGGAGTCACACCGCGTCAGGGAAAACTCGACCTCTCACCGCTCCTCTTCCGTGACGAGATTGTGGGAGAGTCGCACTACTGTGTTAGTGACCGTAACCGCCCCTTTGATCAGGGGGAGCTGGCAGAAGAGATGGTGGCCGCAACCCGGGATGCCATTGTCAACCGCAGTGGTGGCACCTTCCACTACACCTTAAAGAATATAAACCGCTCCATCGGTGCCCGAATTTCGGGGGAGATCGCCAAACTCCATGGCAATCAGGGAATGGCAGACGCCCCGATCACCCTCGAGATGAGGGGGACCGCGGGACAGAGCTTCGGGGTCTGGAATGCGGGAGGGCTTCATCTTCGTCTTGAAGGGGATGCCAATGACTATGTGGGCAAAGGGATGACCGGCGGTAAACTGGTGATCTTCCCCCCACAGGAGAGCCGTTTTCCGAGTCAGGAGAATGCCATTATCGGCAACACCTGTCTCTACGGCGCCACCGGTGGCCTCCTCTACGCCTCCGGCATGGCGGGGGAGCGGTTCGGGGTGCGCAACTCCGGTGCAAGGGCGGTGGTTGAAGCGGTTGGCGATCACTGCTGCGAATATATGACCGGCGGCATCATCACCGTTCTCGGCCCCACCGGGGTCAACTTCGGGGCGGGGATGACCGGCGGGTTCGCCTTTGTCCTCGACGAGGCGCAGATCTTTCAAGATCGCTGTAACCACGAGTCGGTCGATTTTCATCGGGTCGATACTGCTGAGACCTCGGCCCATCGCCAGTTCCTGCGGGAGACGATTCAGGCGTTTGTGGACGAGACCAACTCCGCCTACGCCCGTAATATCCTTGATAACTTCGATATCTTTATCAACCGTTTCTGGGTGGTTAAGCCGAAGGCCGAAGAGTTGGAAAACCTGCTGCAGCTTAACTTAATCCGTGAGAGCTAGCCGTGGTGCATACTCTCTATCCCTTTAATCTGAATTAAGAAATAGTATCGTGAGCAAAAGCAACGCACTTCAGTTCCTCGACATCCCCCGCTTCAACCCCGAGAAGAAGCGGGTCGATATCCGTATCCAGGAATATGCCGAAATTTACGCCAACTTTGACAGTGGCCGGGCAGAGTCGCAGGCGGGGCGCTGTCTTCACTGCGGCAACCCCTACTGCGAGTGGCGCTGTCCGGTTCACAACTATATCCCCAACTGGCTCCAGTTGGTGAGTGAGGGCAATATCAAAGAGGCGGTGGAACAGTCGCACCGCACCAACTCCCTGCCGGAGATCACCGGTCGCGTCTGTCCTCAGGATCGACTCTGTGAAGGGGCGTGTACCCTTAATGATGGTCTCGGTGCGGTGACTATCGGCGCCAGTGAGCGTTATATCACCGATACCGCATTTGATCAGGGGTGGAAGCCCGATCTCCGTCATGTAGAGGCGACCGGGCATCAGGTGGCGGTGATTGGTGCCGGACCCGCCGGCCTCTCTTGCGCTGATGTGCTCACGCGCGCCGGGGTGAAGGTGACGGTCTATGATCGCCACCCCGAGATAGGCGGCCTCCTCTTCTTTGGAATTCCCGAGTTTAAGCTCGAAAAGTCGGTGGTGAAGCGGCGGCGGCAGATCTTTGAAGGGATGGGGATCGAGTTCCGTCTCGGGGTCGAGGTGGGCCGAGATCACCCCTTCACCTCGATAGTGGATCAGTACGATGCCGTCTTTCTCGCCATGGGGACCTATAATTACATGAAGGCCGGTATTCCGGGAGAGGATCTCCCCGGTGTCTACTCTGCGCTCGATTTCCTGATCTCCAATGTCAACCACTGTCACGATTTTGAGGTGGAGAGTAGCGACTACATCAGTATGGAGGGGCAGCGGGTAGTGGTGCTCGGGGGGGGAGATACCGCCATGGACTGTACTCGCACCTCTATCCGGCAGAAGGCCGCGTCGGTCACCTGCGCCTACCGTCGGGATGAGGCGAACATGCCCGGTTCACGCAAAGAGGTGGTCAACGCCCGGGAAGAGGGGGTGCAGTTTCTCTGGAACCAGCAGCAGGTAGAGATTGTCGGTGACGGCAAGGTGGAGGGGATCAAGCTGGTCACCACCGAACTGGGTGAGCCCGATGAGCGGGGACGACGACGACCGGTGGTAATTCCCGGATCAGAAGAGATCATCCCCGCAGATCGCATTATCATCGCCTTCGGTTTTCGCCCCAGCCCACAGCCGTGGTTCGCCGATTTCGGGATCGAGATCGACGAACGGGGGCGGGTCGTGGCGCCGGCAGAGGCGGAGTTTAAATATCAGACCGGTAACAATAAGGTCTTTGCCGGGGGCGATATGGTTCGCGGCTCCGATCTGGTGGTGACCGCAATCTGGGAAGGGCGGCAAGGGGCTGAGGGTATTCTCGATTTTCTCGGGGTGTAGCCGCACCACCTTTTTAGACTGAACATTCCACCTCTTCTCTTTCTCGGGGGGAGAAAACCTCACAGGGAGTGATGATGATACCACTGCAAAATGACCGTTTCCTTCGCGCCCTGTTACGGCAAGAGGTGGATCGCACACCGGTCTGGATGATGCGTCAGGCGGGGCGCTATCTGCCGGAGTACAAGGCGACCCGTGCCCGCGCCGGCAGCTTTATGAACCTCTGCACCAACCCCGATCTGGCGTGTGAGGTGACCCTGCAGCCGCTGGATCGTTTTCCGCTCGATGCGGCGATCCTCTTCTCTGACATTCTCACCATCCCCGATGCGATGGGGTTGCGACTCCGTTTTGCCGAAGGCGAAGGGCCGATTTTCGATAACCCGGTGCGTAGTGCCGCAGATGTCGCCGCCCTCCCGGTGCCCGACCCAGAGCAGGAGCTGAGATATGTGATCGATGCGGTGCGTACCATCCGCCGAGAGCTGCAGGGGCGGGTGCCGTTAATCGGTTTTTCCGGCAGCCCCTGGACCCTCGCCACCTATATGGTTGAGGGGGGCACCACCAAAGAGTATGCCCGGGTCAAGGGGATGCTCTTTGACCGTCCCGATCTCCTCCATCAACTACTTACCACCACTGCAGAGGCGGTGATCCACTATCTCAATGCCCAGATCGCCGCAGGTGCCCAAGCGGTGATGATCTTCGATACCTGGGGCGGAATCCTCACCCCACGGGATTATCGTGAATTTTCGCTCCGCTACATGGCGCAGATTGTTGAGCGCCTGCAGCGTGAAGCGGAGGGGCGCCGGGTGCCGGTGATCCTCTTTACCAAAGGGGGCGGGGCGTGGCTCGAAGAGATGGCCGCCACCGGTGCCGACGCCCTCGGTGTAGACTGGACCCTCAACTTAAAAGAGGCGCGGCAACGGGTTGGATCGCAGGTGGCGCTGCAGGGGAATATGGATCCCACTGTTCTCTACGCCTCACCAGAGCGGATTCGCGCTGAAGTGGCGACGATACTCGAAAGTTACGGCAAGGGGAGTGGTCATGTCTTTAATCTGGGGCACGGCATCCATCAACATGTCGATCCCGAACACGCCGCCGCCTTTGTCGAAGCGGTACATGAGTTGAGCCAACCCTACCACCGCTCATCCTGATACCTGTAGCTGATCGTTACAATGTTGTAAATTTCATCCAATAATCATGGTGTTGTTGGATAAGTATAGCGGTCAACTGTGGATTTTACGATGATTGTGGTGAAACTAACGAGTAGCGCGTAGGGTGGATAAGCGAAGCGCATCCACCTTTGAGGGGGCATGCCCTGCGTGGATGCGCT
>JADFYS010000100.1 GCA_015232955.1 Gammaproteobacteria bacterium | reverse complement strand
ACCTCATGGCCAAGCTGGTACTCAAAACCGCCATTGTTGTATATATTGACCGTACCGTAGCTCAGACGAAGTCTCAGATTTCCGCTGACGCCAACCCAGGTGTCGGTTGCGGGATCAAGCACATAGGGGATGTTATGGTTGCCGTCCTCATCGGTCGTACCGAGGTTACCATTCACCCTTGTAAAGACACTGGCATTGCTACTGCTCCAGAGGCTGCTTGTGACCTCCGGTACGGACCAGTTGCGGTTATCAAATGGCGCGGGATCCTCTGCGTTAACCACACCGTCATTATCGGCGTCTTCACCCAGGCTTGCGGCCGCACTGATAGCGTTCCAGGCGGTGGTATTGAGAACCATAGTACCTTCATTCTGATAAGTCATCACATCACCACGACGCAGGAAACCATCTATCACTGCCAAAGCAATCCTGGGTGGATTGTCACTATAGCTGTTCGGCGGTGCATCAAAGACAACCACTTCAGTGCCATTACTTAGGATACTGGTTTCGTATGACAGAGTCTCAATTTCGGTCTCTAGCCACTCTTCCGTCTCTTCATCCCAGAGTCTTGTGAGATAGGTGACCTCGCCAAGTTCATCGTCAAAGCGGGCATAGGTTCTACCATCATTGGTGTAAAAGAGGTCGTAGTAGCTGTTGGTGGCAAACAGCTCATCTAGAGTCGTAGGTGTAAAAGAGTCTAGTCCATATAGCCCTCCACCGTTTTCACTGGGCCTGTTCAGTCTGGTTGTTTCACAATTACCGGAGGCAATCAACTCAGGAGAGAAGTCACCACAATAGGTTCCCTCTGACGCCTGTTGATCTTGCGGTGGCTTGCGCCAGAAGAATCTCACTAAGCTCCCACCATCGGTCTGAAACTCTAGATATGAGAGCGATGCACCATCAGGAAACAGCGCTTCGGGGTCGATATAATCAACAATCTTCGCGCCGTCCCAGGAGTGCTCACGCAGGGTTGCCTGAATATTTTGACCCGAGATGTCGGCAGTCTCTGCAGATAACTGCCCTTCATCCAGATTGTCAAGGTCCCCCATACTCTCCTTAAAAAGCATCGTGCTAAAATGGTGTCCCGAACTAATCTTCCAATCATCAGCAGTAGGAACTAATCGGCCATCGTTAAGGACTTCGGTGAAGCCCTGAGTATCACTAAAACGGGTTTCGGGATCTCCCTGAAGTGTGTAACTGGTCTCACTGATGGTTGTCCCTTCTGTGGTGTCAAACCCAAGAGCAACCAGACGGACATCAGGAACTCCGTTTTGCTGACCGTGGGGATCAATCATTGCAAACCCTTCTCTGAATAGCTGGTCAATACTCCCTTCACTGTACTCCAACTCTACGGTTTGGTCATTTACGGTGATATTAAACTTCTTGGTGATCGTGCGTCTACCTTCGGTAGCTGTCACTTCGATATTGTAGATATTGTCGCCATCACTATCACCGGGATTCTCATAATCAGGTGTAGCACCGTCAATAAAGCGTAACCACCCCTTGCTATCGATCATAAATTTATCTGCGTCATTGCCACCGCTGACATAGACCGTAAATACCGCTGGTTTCTGATAACCAGTTCGCCGCTTTTCACTCCCCCCCTGATCCTCAGGTTCAGGCAGATAGCACTCGGCACTTAGTCGGAGATCGATATAATGATCGTTTTCCCAGACATGAATGTTGATCTCACCGTTCTCATCCTCTTCAAGATCCATCAAGCGGATCTCATCTCCTTCACAGCTGGTATCGACTGCCGGTTCAGTTGGGGGGACATAAGGATTAGGATCGACATAGACAGGTGCCTCATCCACGACCTCATCTACTTCATCATCAGCCTCGTCCTGAGGATCATCGGACTCCTCCGGATCGTCACCGGATGCCGCTGGGTCATCTCCATCTTCTTGCGGAGAATCTCCTTCGCCATCGGTGTCAACAATTTCATCACCGGCATCACCGCTCAAACCGCCACCAATCACACCATTGGTTAACTCACCACCTGGTGTTGTTGCCCCATCAGTTTCAGGATCTTCCTCCGGCTCATCCTCTTCAATGATCTCTACAATGAAACCTTCTTTGGCGATCTGGATCGCCTCGGCAAGGGTCTCTATCTCTTCAAGGTCGTCCATTGACTCTAACAGAGTGAGATCACCGGCAATAGCGGCGTCAATCTCATCGTCCAGCTCCCGAACTGCTACCGTGGTTAGCTGTGCAAGATCTTCGAGGAATGTTGCCAACTCGGCAGTATCGACCTCTTCATCTTCGGTATTATTCCCAAACACTTTGGTACCGAGGGCGTCATTCACCTTCTTGGTGGTGTTGGCAATCGCCTTTGCCGCCTCGGGGGCAACACTAAACTTTCCGGTCATGACATTGGAGAGTTTGTCGGCATCTTTTAGCACTACCCCCAACTCCTCATCTTCACCGGTCTCATCCATAAGGGCGTCGAGAATATCCTCAGAGACAACGCTTCCCCCTGTCGCCCTAGAGATGATCTCCATTGTGGAGTTGAGCTGAGCGATGGAGCGGGAGACGGCTGTAACCACTGTCTTGCCTACGGTCGAACCGCTCTGGGTCGAGGTAGCGAGGTGATCAAGTTGGCTGACATCGGTCTCTTCGGGTAGCCCCACCATCTTGTTGACCTTTTTCCTCGCCTCTTCCGGGGTCATCCCTTTGTCGATGAGCTTCGCTTTCATAGTGGTGAGCAGCGAGACAACCCCATCTGCACCGCTCTCTGTCTTCTCAAAGGTTCTGCCCCTTTTCCCCGTCACCGCAGACTCCAGCGCGGGCGCGACAAGTACCCCCATCTTCTCGTTCGTTGCCGAATCTGTACAGCCAGTTGCAGTTATCTTGCCCGAGGGTGTTCCGGCCAGCTTGTAGCCGCCTTTTCCCAGTTCACTAAAGGTGTTGCCGGCAGAGTCGGTGACCGTACAGCCTACAGCATAGCCATTTCCCACAACCTTGGTAGAGTAGCTTTTCTCTATCACAAGAGGCTGTGTGACCTGTTCAGTGTTTTCAGCAGGGGTAGTGGTGGCTGCGGTCGATGTCGAATCATCATCGCCTGTAGAGCAGCTGAGAGCCATAGCTACACCTGCCGCAATTGCCGAGAGTCGTGTCCAACGGATGGCTGCAGAACTGTTTTTGGTCATTATTTTTTCCTGTATGTCAAGTGAATAATCTTTTTTTTGTTAAGGGAAATATCCCCATCAGAACCCTATTCGATGCGAACACTACACCAAAAAGACCGTTTTTGGCAAGATATTTAACCAATAATAATTGCTTACAATTCATTTACAATGCATTCATAATGCATTTACAATTAAATTTTGGCGCTACGCAAGCCCCCATAAACTGGGACATTCTCTTCCTTGCTGCAGGGTGTTGAAGAGTAGAAATTAAAGAGTCTTCTTATTCACGACAATACACAAATTGCTGAAAATTATGGCTATTTTAGAAATCAAGCACAAGCAACCTCAATGAGAAGTCCATTGCACACAGAAGAGGAGATGAGCCTCTGACATCCGTCAAAAAAATAACCTGTACACTTTTTTAACATTCATTGAATGAAGTGTGTTATCAATCACTTATCCTATATCTCGGCACCATTCATCTGCCGATTTACACCCCGCTCTAGAACCAGAGCCCGCCCTTACGGACGCTGGATAATCATCAAAAAAACGCTTGTAACAAATTGATTATTAGAGAATAATTCAACTATATTTTCGTTTCTTATCTTCGGTATGCACCGCTGGACAGCTGCACTCTGGAGTTAAAACCAGCCAAACTCTTGGAACCTTTCACTCCCCTGGCCTGTTTTAGCCCTCACCCCGGCCCTCTCCCAATGGGAGAGGGGGATTTAATGAAGGGGGACTATACCCAAGATACCTGAAAACGCTGGTTCCAGAAAGCCGGTAAGCGCGACTCTTCTCGGCTCTGGCTCCTGCTTCGCACTACCTCCTGCATCCTTGCAGTCGTGCGTGATGAAGTCGCATGAATCGTGATTCTATTGAATGAGATCGAAACGCAGAAGCGTCGCACTTATCTGCTCTCAGGAATCACTGTTTTGAGGATATGCCGTTACGGAATCTTCCTCACCCATGCCCGGTAGCGCCCCACCCAGTCAGATCGCTGCTTTAACCCCTGCAGCGCCTCTGCCAGTGATGGATAGCGGCCGGAGGTGATGACAAACCACGGATTTTCTCGGGTGGCGACCTGATAGAGGGTGAGTGGCGTATCCTTCTCTACCTGCCGGAGAAAGGCGTCAATTGACCCCATCTTTTTGGCACCAATGAGCTGTATGGTGTAGTAGGAGCCGTTCTTATCCGGCAGTTCAATGACAGGCAGAGGTGAGATCTCTTCTGCCTGACGCTCTTCCAGCGGCTGTTTTTGCGGTTGGGGTTGCGGTTGCGCTGCGGTGCGATTCCTGCGCTCACCAACAAGCTTCAGCTCTTGCCGCAACCGCTTCTGCTCCTGCTGTAGCTGACGAATCTCCTCCTGCAACTGTTGCC
The DNA here is from genome assembly GCA_015232955.1 of Gammaproteobacteria bacterium. GTDB lineage: Bacteria > Pseudomonadota > Gammaproteobacteria > Thiohalomonadales > Thiohalomonadaceae > JADFYS01. The sequence continues at coordinate 2,833 of JADFYS010000100.1, read as the reverse complement.
GTTGATGCTCCCATAGGCTATCAGGTTTTGGGCGTTCCGTATGCGACTCCCCTCGCATCTCTGTCAGCTGCATTTCAAGTTCGCCGATGCGTGCATTCAGGGCAGTAACTGCGGCTGTGGTCTCTGCGTTCCCATCACTCTGTACCGTCGCCTTCGGGACGATGACTGTGGGTGCCACGGCGACAGTACGAGAGGATGAGTGCTGCGGCATCAGATAGAGATAGGCGCTCAGAGCAAAGGAGAGGAGGATCGCAACCGCGGCGATACGCCAACGCAGGAGCAGAGAGCGCATCCCCGCAAAGAGCGTATCCTCATTATCGATAATCTGCTGCTGCTGATCCTTCTGCTGTTTGGCAACGGATTCGAGATCGAGCTGCAGCTGCTGCTGATTGAGATCGAGCTCATTAATATCGAGTGACTGTTCAGTGTCGGTCTCGAGCAGCCGTCGCTGCTCCTCTGCATACTGCTGCTGGGTATCACGCAGCTGTTGTAACAGCGCCTGCTGATTACTGCTAATCTCTTCAAGCGGCTCCAGCACTTCGATCCGTTTTGCAAGCGCCTCTCCCCGAGCCTGCTCTTGTCGCTGCTCCTGCTGTAGCGCCTCCGTCTCCTTCCGTACCGCACTATACTGTCCGTGAATGTCGGTGAGAAGTGGATGGAGAGTACCAGTGATGGCGGCAAGATCGCCCAACCGCTGCTGGCTCTCTTCCTGTCGAATGGTGAGCTGTTGCAGTGCCTCATCGTTGCGGATCTGCTCTGCACTATAGCGCTGCTGCAGTTCGCTGAAGAGGCTATCCATCTTCTCCTCCAGCTGCTGCAGTAACCGGATAGTGTGATCCCCCTCTCTCTCCAGCTTCTCTTCCTGCTGCTGGAGCAGCTGTTGCTGCTGGTCCACCGCCCCGGAGAGTTTATTGAGGTTCGCCCGCAGGGTCTCGATCTCTGCCTCAACTTGAGGAAGCTGCTCCTCCTGTCTCACCTCTGCACTGCGAAGCTCCTCCTCCAGCTGTTGGCGAATGAGGTCGATCTTCTCATCGAGGCGTGCCATCTTCCCTCGCCCCCGCTCTACACTCTGCCGCTGTTGTGTCAGCTCTTGCTGTAGCTGTTCTCCTTTCGCCTCCAGCCGCTGCAGCTGTGCATCCAGTGCCGGGATCGCCTCATCCTGACGCTGTAGTTGCGCTGCAGCCTCTGCCTTGAGCTGCTGAAGCGTCTCCTCGAGGCGATCCACCGTTGTCCGAAGCGGCTCAACTTCATCCAGCCGGGCAGTGATCGCGCTAACACCCGCCTCTAACGACGATAGCTTCAGAGTCAACGGGGCGACGGTCTCCCCCTGAGCGGCGATCAGATCACGGAGTTCTACCGCCAGCTGTTCGATATCACTCTTCTGTGACTCCAGCTCCCTCTGGAACGGAGTCACCTCATCTGACTGTTGGGAGAGGGCGGTAATCTCTCCATCCACCTCGCTCCGCAGCTGCTGCAGCTGCTGCTCCAGCGTCTCCATCGCACCCTTGAGCGGAAGAATCTCTTCTGTCTGGCGGGTAGAGAGGGTGTTCACCTCTTGCCCAAGACTCTGCAGCAACTCATCGACGCTCGCTCGCTCACCGGCGAACGCCTGCTGCTCCTCCTCCAAGAGACTACTTAAGGCATCCACCGCCGAAGAGAGTCCCGCTAGCTCTTGCGCCAACTGCGGTATCTGCTCACTCTGCTGCTGAATCGCTTCTATTTTCTGATCCAGCTGCTCAACTACAGCGTTGCTCTTCGCTTCAAGCGCCTGCTTCTGTTGTAGCAGTAGCTCTTCTGCAGAGACTTTAGCGGAAGTGAGTGCTGACTCTAAAGTGATTTTTGACTGGGCGATGATCTCTTGCAGCAGCTCTTGGCGCAGCGCATAGGCGGCCTTTTTATTCCCCTTTCGCTCTTCAGCAATCTGCTTCAGCTCTTCTCGCTGCTGCTGGATCGCCTCTTCCTGCTCCCGCTCTTGGAGCGTGAGTTGGGTAATCTGCCCATCCAGCTGTTGCAGACGGGCACTGCTCTCTTCTTCGCTCGCAAGCTGGCGCTGACGACTCTTCTCCTGCTCCGAACTCTGATTTTTCTGAAGGCGCGAGACGAGCTTTTGCAACTTCTCAAGCTGCTGTGGTAGCTCTGCCATCACTTTTTCTGGTTGATAGAGCCGCTCAGCAAACTGCTGCAACTTCTGATCCAGACTCACCGCCTTGCGATAGATCTCTTCACAGTCGATATCAAGCTTTTCGGTCTTTTGGTGGGTTTCGAGCCACTCCCCTTTCAGTTTCGCAAAGCGCTGCTCCACCCGCTTGATTAGGTCGGTGCAGAGGGCGATCTCGTCACCCAACTGTCGCTGCTTTTCAGCGAAGAGATCGCTCTGCTGCTGCAGCGCCTTACGGACCTCTTTCAGCTCTCCCTGTTGTAGGGGGGAGATCTCTCCCTCACCTGCCTGTTCCAGCTGTGTGGTGATAGCAGCGACCTGATCCTGCAGCGCCTGGTTCTGACGACGCTCCTTTTTACGATGCTTGATCATCGCATCAAGCTGCTCCTGAATGCTCTGCAGAGATTGCAGCGATTCGTTACCCGCAGCCAACGCCTCTACGCTGCTCAGCACCTCTTTAGAGGCGGAGCTTTTTTGCGCCTTCTCTTTGCTAGAACTCTTTTTTTTCTTCATAGAATCTCTCCCGGGTCCACCGGTCTGGTCAGGCAGTGCCGTATGTAATATCGACTTTTGATAATCCACCATTATCCCCAAGAACCCTGAAAACGCTGGTCCCAGAGAGCCGATAAGCGCGACTCTTCTCGGCTCTGGCTCCTGCTTCGCACTACCTCCTGC